>NZ_JABMCU010000101.1:0-16219 GCF_013179605.1 Enterobacter sp. CM29
TGCTGGCATAATCTGGCGCAGTGCCCCCATTTGTTGCCGGGTGGCACTGCGTTTACCCGGCCTACTTTGTACATGTTGGCTCTTCGTAGGCCCGGTAAGCGTTAGCGCCACCGGGCTTTTTGCCGGGTGACACTGCGTTTACCCGGCTTACGTTGTGCCTACTGCCTGTGCGTATGGAATACCAGGCAGCCAATACAGTGACTTTCTTCTAAGCTTGTAAGCGATATCACATAAAGGAGAAGGACCACCATGAAACAAACCGTGGCTGCATACATAGCGAAAACCCTGGAGCAGGCTGGCGTAAAGCGTATCTGGGGCGTCACCGGCGATTCGCTGAACGGACTCAGCGACAGCCTTAACAAGATGAAGACCATTGAATGGATGCCCACCCGCCATGAAGAGGTCGCCGCCTTTGCCGCGGGTGCCGAAGCGCAGCTCACGGGCGAACTCGCCGTCTGTGCAGGTTCCTGCGGACCGGGAAACCTGCACCTTATCAACGGTCTTTTCGACTGTCACCGCAACCATGTTCCGGTGCTGGCGATTGCCGCACATATTCCGTCATCCGAAATCGGCAGCGGCTATTTTCAGGAGACGCATCCTCAGGAGCTGTTCCGTGAATGCAGCCACTACTGCGAGCTGGTCTCGTCGCCGGAGCAGATCCCACAGGTGCTGGCGATAGCCATGCGTAAGGCGATCCTGAATCGCGGGGTTTCGGTGGTTGTGCTGCCGGGGGACGTGGCGCTGAAGGCCGCACCTGAAACCGCCACCACCCACTGGTACTCTGCGCCACAGCCAACCATTACCCCTGCGGATGAAGAGCTTAAAAAGCTGGCGCAGCTGCTGCGATACTCCAGCAATATCGCCCTGATGTGCGGCAGCGGCTGTGCTGGCGCGCATAAAGAGCTGGTGGAATTTGCCGCTAAGCTGAAGGCGCCAGTTGTGCACGCCCTGCGCGGGAAAGAGCACGTTGAATACGATAACCCGTACGATGTGGGCATGACCGGGCTGATCGGTTTTTCCAGCGGCTTCCATACCATGATGAACGCCGATACGCTGATCCTGCTCGGCACCCAGTTCCCGTACCGCGCGTTCTACCCGACGGATGCGAAAATTATCCAGATCGACATTAATCCCGGTAGCATCGGCGCGCACAGCAAGGTGGATATGGCGCTTATCGGCGATATTAAATCCACCCTCGCCGCCCTCCTGCCGCTGCTGGAAGAAAAAACGGACCGCAAATTCCTCGATAAAGCCCTGAGCGACTATCGCGATGCGCGTAAGGGGCTGGACGATCTCGCCAAACCGAGCGAAAAAGCGATCCACCCGCAGTATCTGGCGCAGCAGATCAGCCACTTCGCCGACGACGATGCCATCTTCACCTGCGACGTGGGTACGCCCACCGTCTGGGCCGCGCGCTATCTGAAAATGAACGGCAAACGACGCCTGCTTGGCTCGTTCAACCATGGCTCAATGGCCAACGCCATGCCGCAGGCGCTGGGCGCAAAAGCGACGGCACCGGAACGTCAGGTGGTGGCGATGTGCGGCGACGGCGGGTTCAGTATGCTGATGGGGGATTTCCTGTCGGTGGCGCAGATGAAGCTTCCGCTGAAAATCGTGGTCTTTAACAACAGCGTGCTGGGCTTTGTGGCGATGGAGATGAAGGCCGGAGGCTACCTCACGGACGGCACCGAGCTGCACGACACCAACTTCGCCCGCATCGCCGAAGCCTGCGGTATCACCGGTATTCGGGTGGAGAAAGCCTCAGAGGTGGACGAAGCCCTGCAACGTGCCTTCTCCATCGACGGCCCGGTGCTGGTGGATGTGGTGGTCGCCAAAGAAGAGCTGGCAATCCCGCCTCAAATCAAGCTGGAACAGGCTAAAGGTTTTAGCCTCTACATGCTGCGCGCCATCATCAGCGGGCGCGGTGACGAAGTGATCGAACTGGCAAAAACCAACTGGCTCAGGTAAAACATTTCACAAGACCTCTTAAATGAAAGGGATGTGAAATGATTGATTTACGTAGTGATACCGTTACCCGTCCGGGCCGCGCCATGCTCGAAGAGATGATGGCCGCCCCGGTCGGGGACGACGTCTACGGCGATGACCCGACGGTCAACGAACTCCAGCGCTATGCGGCCGAGCTGAGCGGTAAAGAGGCTGCCCTGTTCCTGCCCACCGGCACGCAGGCTAACCTGGTGGCGCTGCTGAGCCACTGCGAGCGCGGCGAAGAGTATATCGTCGGCCAGGGGGCGCATAACTACCTGTATGAAGCCGGCGGCGCGGCGGTGCTTGGCAGCATTCAGCCGCAGCCGATCGATGCCGCGCCGGATGGTACGCTGCCGCTGGACAAAGTCGCGGCAAAAATCAAAGCCGACGATATTCACTTCGCCCGCACTAAACTGCTGAGCCTTGAAAACACCCATAACGGTAAAGTTCTGCCGCGCGAATACCTGAAAGCGGCATGGGATTTTACCCGCGAGCGCAAGCTCGGCCTGCACGTTGACGGCGCACGTATCTTCAACGCCGTGGTGGAGTACGGCTGCGAGCTGAAAGAGATCACCCAATATTGCGACTCGTTCACCATTTGCCTCTCTAAAGGGCTGGGCACGCCGGTAGGTTCCCTGCTGGTTGGCAGCGCAGACTACATCAGACGCGCCAACCGCTGGCGCAAAATGACCGGCGGCGGGATGCGTCAGGCGGGTATTCTGGCGGCTGCCGGACTGTACGCCCTGAAAAATAACGTGTCACGCCTGAAAGACGATCACGACAATGCGGCGTGGATGGCAGCGCAGCTGCGTGAAATCGGCGCTGATGTCATGCGTCATGACACCAACATGCTGTTTGTCCGCGTCGGCAATGAGCATGCTGCCGCGCTGGGCGAATTTATGAAAGCCCGAGGCGTGCTGATCAACGCCTCCCCGGTCGTGCGACTGGTGATGCATCTTGACGTTAACCGCGAGCAGTTGACCGAGGTGGTGAAACACTGGCAGGCGTTTTTACAGCGTTAAGGAGCATACCGTGCCGCAACGTATTCTGGTGCTCGGTGCCAGCGGGTATATCGGTCAGCATCTGACCACTGTGTTAAGCCAGCAGGGGCACCAGGTGCTGGCAGTGGCACGCAACACGGAACGCCTGCAAAAGCTACATTTGCCTGGCGTGACGTGTCACAACGTTGACCTTAACTGGCCGAAAGCGCTTCCTGCGCTGCTGGAAGGGGTCGATACGCTTTACTACCTTGTTCACAGCATGGGCGAAGGCGGCGATTTTATCGCCCACGAGCGTCAGGTGGCGATGAACGTACGTGATACGCTGCTGCAAACGCCGGTAAAGCAGGTGATCTTTCTAAGCTCGCTTCAGGCGCCTGAGAACGAGCAGTCAGACCATCTGCGCGCCCGGCAACTGACGGCAGAGACATTGCGAAGCGCCCGTATCCCCGTCACCGAACTGCGGGCAGGGATCATCGTCGGCGCGGGTTCCGCCGCGTTCGAAGTGATGCGCGATTTGGTCTACAACCTGCCTGTGCTGACACCGCCGCGCTGGGTACGCTCGCGCACCACGCCCATTGCGCTGGAGAATTTACTCCACTATCTGGTGGCATTGCTGGATCATCCGGCGGCGGCGCATCGTGTGCTGGAGGCGGCTGGCCCGGAAGTGTTGAGCTATCAGGCGCAGTTCGAACATTTTATGCGGGTGAGTGGCCGCCGCCGCTGGCTGGTGCCCGTCCCCTTCCCGACCCGCTGGATTTCGGTGTGGTTTTTGAATGTGATCACCTCCGTGCCGCCGACGACTGCCAAAGCGCTTATACAGGGACTGAAACACGATCTGCTGGCGGACGATCGTGAACTGCGTGCCTTGATCCCTCAGGAATTGATCCCCTTCGACGATGCCGTACGCAATACGCTGAAAGAAGAAGAGAAGCTGGTGAACTCCAGTGACTGGGGCTACGACGCGCAGGCGTTTGCCCGCTGGCGGCCCGAGTACGGCTATTACCCAAAACAGGCGGGCTGTACGGTAAAAACCACTGCCAGCCTCTCAGCGCTGTGGGACGTTGTGAACCAGATCGGCGGCAAAGAGCGCTATTTCTTCGGCAATATCCTCTGGCAAACGCGCGGCGCGCTGGATCTGCTGGTGGGTCACCGGCTGGCAAAAGGCCGTCCTGCCGCCCCGTATCTGAACGTGGGCGATACGGTCGACAGCTGGAAGGTGATCATCGTTGAGCCGGAAAAACAGCTGGCGCTGCTGTTTGGCATGAAGGCACCGGGGCTGGGGCGGCTCTGCTTCACCCTTAAAGACAAAGGCGATCACCGCGAGCTGGACGTTCGGGCGTGGTGGCACCCGCACGGAATGCCCGGGCTGTTCTACTGGCTGCTGATGATCCCGGCACACCTGTTTATCTTCCGCGGAATGGCGAAACGGATTGCGCAACTGGCAGAAGAAAAGCGGGAAAGTAACTAAATAAAACTCTTAATCTTTCACCTTTCCCATTGCAACACATCGTAATTCACGAAAGAATGCGCACGAAATTCTTTTCAACACAGTGGATTGTTATGAAGGTACTGGTTACCGGGGCGACCAGCGGCTTAGGCCGAAATGCGGTCGAATTTCTGCGCAACAAAGGCATCAGCGTGAGGGCCACCGGTCGCAACGAGGCGATGGGCAAGCTCTTGCAAAAAATGGGCGCTGAGTTTGTCCATGCCGACCTGACGGAGCTGGTCTCCTCTCAGGCCAAGGTGATGCTCGCCGGTATCGATACGCTGTGGCACTGCTCCAGTTTTACCTCCCCGTGGGGTACCCAGGAAGCCTTCGATCTCGCCAACGTGCGCGCCACGCGCCGTCTGGGCGAATGGGCCGTCGCCTGGGGCGTGCGTAACTTTATTCATATCTCTTCCCCGTCGCTCTATTTTGATTATCACCATCATCGTGATATTCAGGAAGATTTCCGCCCTGCGCGCTTTGCCTGTGAATTTGCCCGCAGTAAAGCGGCTGGCGAAGAGGTGATCGACCTGCTGGCCCAGTCAAATCCGCACACCCGCTTTACCGTGCTGCGACCACAGAGCCTGTTTGGGCCGCACGACAAAGTCTTTATCCCGCGACTGGCCCAGATGATGCACCATTACGGCAGCGTGCTGTTACCGCGCGGCGGCGATGCGCTGGTAGACATGACCTATTACGAAAATGCCGTTCACGCCATGTGGCTGGCGAGCCAGCCGGAGTGCGATAAGCTGGTGTCGGGCCGCGCCTATAACATTACCAACGGCGAACCCTGTACCCTGCGCAGCATTGTGCAAAGGCTGATTGATGAGTTAAAAATCGACTGCCGGATCCGTTCTGTTCCCTACCCGATGCTGGACATGATTGCCCGCAGCATGGAGCGCTTTGGCAGTAAATCGGCGAAAGAGCCTGCGCTGACGCATTACGGTGTGTCGAAGCTCAACTTTGATTTTACGCTGGATATCTCACGGGCGGAGAACGAGCTGGGGTATAAACCGATTATCTCGCTCGATGAAGGGATAGTGCGTACGGCGGCGTGGTTGCGGGATCACGGGAAGTTACACCGGTAAGCGTTCCAGCCTCATGTAGGCCGGGTAAGCGCAGCGCCACCCGGCAAAAAACAGAGAGTGCGGACTGATGCCCTCACCCCGGCCCTCTCCCTCAGGTAGAGGGTGCAAACATTAAAACGGCAACCCGAGGGTTGCCGTTTGCTTTTACAGAGCCGTCCAGGCTTCAGCCCAAGCCAGGCCTGCACCCGGCTCATAGTACGTCGGCGCACTGTTACACCAGCCGCTGTACGGGAACGGTTTGCACTGGAACAATTTACCGTGGTTGTTCACGATATCACCGGCGTTGTACTTGCTGTTCGCGCTCCATGCCGGGTAAGACGTATCTTCTCCGGATGGCGTTGCCGCTTTCGCTTTCACGTTGAGCAGGTAAGACGTGGTGCTGCTCAGCTCGCCATCGCTGACGGTCAGGCTCACTTCATACTGCTGCGCCGTTGCAGACTCAGGCGCCTTAAAGGTCACCACCGCTTTATCTTCGCCGGTCACGGTCTGGCCATCCTGAGAACGCCAGGTGTAGGTCAGCTTGTTGCCGTCTGCGTCGGTAGAGCCTTCCGCGCTCAGAGAAACCTGCGCGCCCGCTTCAACGGCACCTATTGGGCCCGCAATCTGCGCAACCGGCGCGTGGTTCACCGCGACAGGTTCAACCGGAGTTTCATCCGGAACTGGCGCTGGCGTTGGGGCCGGCGTAACATCTTCAGAAGGTGTTGGCGTTGGCGTGACCGGGGTTTCGTCCGGCGTCACCGAGGAACCGTCGTCATTCACGATATTCACGTTATAGAACTTCTGCACGCACTTGCTGTAGTCGCCCTCTTTGAACGCGCTGAACGGGGTCTGATAGCCCACCAGCTGGCAAGAGTAAGTCTTGCCGTCCGGGGTATCCGCGCTCCATCCCCAGTCCTGTTCCCAGTAAATCTTCAGGGCGCCTGCGCCACCTTCGTCGAACTGCTTCATGTTGGCGCAACCCAACACTTCGTTCGCCGGAACAGGGACTTTCAGGTAGTTCGCAAATTCTTTGTAATACTTGATACGGTTCTGAGACTGCGCAATTTCAGTCGGGCCGCCGCACTCAACGCCGCCGTTGATGATCTGGGTTGTTACACCGAAGCCCGGGACCAGGCCGTTGGCTTTATCGTGATCGTTCGGCTGCCATGTACCGTCGATCACCTGCAACATGCTTGGTTTTGGCGGCTGTGGATAGGCGAAGAAGAAGATAGCACTGGCCAGGTTCAGCCAGGTGTCCGCCACCAGCTCAGGTTTATCGAGCAGGGTACGCACGTCGCCGTACATCGCTTCAGAGAATGGACCGTAGTTGTAGTTGTAGGACAACTGTTTCGCACCGCGTCCGAAATAGCTCAGGAAATCGCCGTCTTTGTCTTTACCGCAAGGCCAGGTCTGTCCCTGCCAGACGTCCGGATTACATTCGCCGTTATAGCCGCCCTTCTGCCCTTCGCTCCAGCCCATTTCACGCACGTGGACCAGCGCCTGACGCCATTCGGCTTCCGGACGCCAGCTTTCGTGGCCGCCGGTTTCCTGGGCAAAGTGGGCAAACATGGTCGCCAGCTCTTTGCGGCAGATAGCGTCGCTGTCACGACCGTCGTTGTAGGTCTTACACAGCGCCGGGAATTTACCCACGGCTTTCAGGAAGTTGCTGTAGGTATAAGCCTGTGCACGCAGCGGAAAGAGATATTCCCAGTCGCTGGCTTTCACAATCCCTTCAACGCGTTTGACGTTGTCCGGGTTCGCCGCGCGGCCTGGCTCAATCAGTTCGACCTGCGCGTTGTCCAAAGTCTGAATAGTCTCTTTAACGGAGGCCATCAGCGGGAAGTTAGTGAGCTCATGCTCTTTCTTCGCCAGATCGCTGGCTTTCATGGTGTACGGCTCGCCGGTGGTCGCCTGCAAAGAGGCGGCCTGCGCCATAAAAGGTGCAACGCAAGCACCAGCAACAAGTACACTCAGTAACGTCCTTTTGTTCATTTCAGTTTTCCTGTTCGTTTCAAATTAAATGTTAATATCCCGGCTTAGGTATTATTCCGTTAATACATAAACCACATTCAGCTGTTTTCACTTTTCGAAGAACACCTTCAGGAATTCTTCAAAAATAAAAAACGTTAATCACGTGCTGCTAATTTTAATTGCTGATATTTAGCCCAGACCTTATGGGCATATTTCATCCGCTGCGGATAATTCTCTTTCTTCAACCCGGCGTTATAAGCACCTACCGCTTCCCAGTTATAGCCATATACTCTTATCATTCCGGAGAGAATGGAGGCACCCACCATGATGGAGGTACACGGCTCGGTCATTAAGCGATACTCATCAATGCCTCTGCTTTCCAGCGCGGTAAAATGCGAGCTGTTGATTTGCATCAGCCCGACATCCCGCGTGCCATCGCGGTTTTTCCCAACCGCGTACGGATTCATACCGGATTCCACATTCGCTATCGCGTACAGTAAATAAGGGTCGACATGATAATAATGCGCCGCTTTATCCCAACAGTTTGCCAGAGCACCCTGGCTTATTATTAATAACAACAAAATGAGCTTTTTCATTTTTACCTGCTGACTTTATTGGTTATTTCTCCTTAGAAACATCCTGTAAAATGAATTTTTAATTACTCCCCCTCAGAAGGGGGGAGTAATTAATGGGTTAGATTATTTGCAATCTGTTGATGCGCCTTCTTTTACCCATACGTCGCTATTTGCTGGGTTATCACCACGGGTCCACCATTTCGCACGGTAAACGTTACCTTCATAGGTGGTGGTGTCGCCGCCGTTGTAGACCAGGTCAGAACGCCAGTTCATCTTCACGTTGCTTACCAGCTCCCACGCGTCCATACCGAAGCCAGGCTGATTGCCCTGAGTCCAGTATTTCGCTTTCCACACGAGGTGGTCGAAGCTTACGGTATCGCCGTTGTTATAGATTTTGCTCGCGTCCCACGCAGCGTATTTGCTGGCGTTGGCATCGACAGGTGCGTCGCAGCTGCCGGCGGTATCATCAGCTGGCGGGGTTACGTCGTCAGCTGGAGGGGTTACGTCGTCAGCCGGTGGTGTGACGTCATCGGCAGGAGGCGTTACCTCGTCAGCTGGCTTAGGCTCCACCGTCACCTGCACGTCAGACTGCACGCTGGTTTTACCGTCCGTCACAATAACGCTCAGGGTGTAGGAAGAAGTATTGTGCACTTCTGGCGCAGTGATGCGAACGTTGGCCGAATCAGTGCCGGTCGCGTTCATATCAGCCGGTACGCTCCAGCTGTAGGTCAGCGCGTCACCATCAGGATCGGATGCCTGTGCGTGCAGAGAAATTGCTTCACCGGACTGAACGGTAACGGCTTCCATGGCATTGATTACCGGCGCCTGGTTGGCTTTAGGCGCTTTATTCACAACCTGGACGTCAACAGCATTGCTCAGCCCTTTAGCGTCGGTTACGGTCAAACGGAAGACCAGGTTCTGGTCGCTTGTCACAGCCGGAACGCTAAAGCTGGCTTTTGCTTTGGTGCTATTGGCGATGGTCACAGAAGGGCCTGAAACCTGCGTCCATTTATAGGTCAGCGCATCGTCGTCCTGGTCGCTAGAAGCAGAGCCATCCAGGGTCACGGTTGCAGGACCGGTGACATTTTGATCGGCAGCTGAAGCCACTGGCGCATGGTTAGTCTCAACAGGCAGATCCGGGATGGAACTTCCGCCCAGCAGGCTTTCGTTCATGGCGTTCAGGATATCGCCGTTATCAGACTCGATAGACCATGCGAACAGTCCGCCCAGGTTTTTGTTCAGTACGTATTTGCCTTTCGCCATAACGGAACGGGCGTTATCGTACGTCACCAGCTCACCGGTGGACTTGTTGAACACGTACGGCGCTTCAGCCGCTTCGTCATATTTGTATTCCCAGCCCGGTTTGCCCAGCATCTGGTTGACGATTTGACGATAGTCAACGATACCGTTTTCCCATGTCCCTTTAATTGGTCCGGTTGCGGTGCCGGTAAATGGATTATCGCCGGTATAACCATGAACGCCGGTCCAGCCGCGGCCATACATACCTGCGCCTACCACGATCTTGCCTGGCTTAACGCCCTGCTCCAGCATCGCTTTCACCGCGTTATCGGTGGTGTAGTTAGTGTCTGGTTTCCAGGAAGCACCGTACAGGGCGGTCTGGTGGCCCAGATCGGTATTGCTCCAGGCACCGTAGAAGTCGTAGCTCATCAGGAAGATATGGTCGAGGTACTGCTGCGTGGTGTTATAGTCCACGTCTTCGATCTTATCTTTACCGGCACCGATTGCAGTAGTCAGCTCGTAGGTACGACCGGTTTCCGCAGACAGTTCATTCAGCATCTGACGCAGGTCGTGCATCAGCGCGGTGTAGGTGGCTTTATCGGTCTGAGGATTGCCGAGTTTGGCGTTTTCACCGCCGCCGCCCGGGAATTCCCAGTCAATATCCACGCCGTCAAACACTTTCCAGGTGGTCAGGAAGTCTTTTACCGACGCCACGAAACGGTCACGCAGTACTTTGTTATCCATCTGATAGAACGGATCGGACAGGGTCCAGCCACCAATGGATGGCAGAATTTTCAGGTCAGGATGGGCTTTTTTCATCGCCATCAGCTGCCCATAGTTACCTTTGTAGGGATCGTCCCAGTTGCTTACGCCTTTCTGCGGTTTCTGCAACGCAGCCCATGGATCGTGAATGGCCACGGTGTAGTCCTGACGGCCAGCACAGGCGCGTTTCAGGGATTCCAGTGCACCTGAAGATTTGGCGCTGTCGTTAATACCGTCGCCGCCGCAAATTGGAATAAAGCCGTACAGCAGGTGGTTAATGTTCGCGACCGGGATCTTATCCGCAGAGAAGTTTCGATCGTAAACGCCCCACTCAGGGAAATAGGCACCGACGACTTTATCGGTATGCTGAGCGAAAGCTTTGTTATTTTCCAGCAGCGGCGTATTCAGCGGCAGCAAATGGCTTCCGTCGGTATCCGCAACGATAATCAGTTTGCTTGCGCTTTTGGTACAGCCGCTGTCGTTACACAGTTCGACCTGTTCCTGATAGCGGCCCCCTTTTTTGACTTTGAAGGTCGCAGAACCCGCCGCGCTGCCCGCGCCGGTCCAGACGGTCTTGCCGTCCAGCAGCACTTTTGCAGACGTTGGGGCGTCACCGCTCCAGACGTTCCATTCCACTTTTACATCAACACCCTCTTTATGCACTTTGATGAGGTTGTTGTAATCCTGTGCCGCCTGATCCACTTCTACCAGCGCAAATTTATCATTGCCCGATGTAATAGAAGGCGTACCCGGCGCAGCTGCAAATGCGGAGCTGGTGGCCGCCGCAATAAAGAGCGCCAGATATTTTGGTTTCATAAATTTCATTTTTATTTCCTGATAAATTTATTTATAACGTAATAACCCATGCCTTCCGTGAGATCATGGATGCGTTTCGCGTAATGCGTATTTAACCAACGTGAGTGCCGTAAACAAAAAATTGTTGCTGCGCTGTATTCCTCCATAAAAAGATACAAGCCAAATCCCGTGTAGCTTATATCTCCTACGATACACCGAGCGTAAAGAGTCGTCCTTCTCTCGCAGCATCAAAAAGATTTATAAAAAACCTTGACCAGTATATTTAAAATGTGAAAGCAAACTGCTGACTAATAAACACCACGATTCCAGAAAAGGCGAGGTAAGGACCAAAAGAAATAGTGAGGTTATTTTTATTTAAATTATTGACGGCGAAATAACCGACAATACCGCTTAACGCTGCCGCCAGTTCAATGGAGGGTAATGCCTGCCAGCCGCACCAGGCGCCCAGCGCCGCCAGTAGCTTAAAGTCCCCGTAACCCAGCCCTTCTCGTCCGACGATCAGACGAAAAGCCCAGTAGAGCAGCCAGAGCGACAGATAGCCCGCCACCGCGCCAAACAGCGCATCGCGTAGCGGCAATGTGTGGTCAATAGCATGGAGCACTAACCCCGCCCACAGCAGCGGCTGGGTCAGGCAGTCCGGCAACAACTGATGCTGCCAGTCGATCATGGCCAGCGGCAGCAAAAAAGCCGCCAGTAACCACAAAGAGAACAGCGCCTGAACGTCCGGCATGCACCAGGCCGTGATGCCAAAAAACAGCGCGGAGAACAGTTCCACCAAAAAGAGTCGCAGCGGGATCGCGCTGCCGCACTGGTGGCAGCGCCCCCGTAATAACAGCCAACTGAGCAGCGGGATATTTTCCCATGCAGCAAGCGTGTGCTGACACACCGGGCAGTGCGAGGCAGGAAAGAGCAGATTGCCGCTCCCCTCCTCATCCATCACCATTCCCGGTACGCGCTCGGCAACAACGCCGAGAAAACTGCCCATAATCCCGCCCAGGATAGCACTCATCATCGGGAAACCGAGCGGACAGGCCTCCCGCATCAGCGTGAAGGTATTCATGCGCTTTTTGACCAGGTAAGCTGCACCTGTGCTTTCACATCGCTGAGGTGGTCAACCGGCGTGAGGTTTATTTTTTGCAATGTCACGCCGGAGGTCTGATTAATTTCACGCAGCCAGCTTTTTAATTCATATACATTTACCCGATTCACCACGAACGATAAAGTTTGCCCCTCCTGGCGCACATCCGTCAGTGAAAGATTAATTTCATGAGCGCTGTTCTCGACCACCGTACGCGGATTATTCGTTTTAACTAACTGGACCTGAAGATGATTTTTATCAATTTCACTGCGCATCCAGTTAAGCGTCTCTTTTTGTCTTTTAAGCGTCGATTTACTATTTTGAATCATATTATCCAGGGGAATTACTCCTGTGTAATACACCGCAGCCGCCACAATGGCAACGGCACATATTTTTAAAATGATTTTTTCCCGGGCGCTGTAATTCTGATAGCGTGATTTCAGCTGCGCGATTCGCTCTTTCATTTATGTTTCCCTGCGATCATGGCGGTATACGGTTCGGTTGTTGAAACAGGTTGTAAGGTAAAATCAAAATTCTCACTGGTCTGGTTCACAAACGCCTGCAACGCGGGCTGGCTTTGCGCGCTAACGCTCAGCGTCAGGGTGTTTTGCTGCGCATCGTATTCCAGCAGATCGATCTCCATCGCAGGGACTGACTGCCGGGCTTTCTCCAGCTCCTCAAGCTGAAGAAAGAACCCCTTGCTCTGTTTTTTCAGGCTTTGGCCAAAGTGATATTTGATATTGGTCTGCTGGCGCATGCTGGGGAAATGGTGCTGATAAACCTGAACGATCTCCTGCTGAACCCGATTTTCCTGCTGCACCAGCATCCAGGCCATCGCAATGCGCGGCCCCAGCAGCAGACCAACGGACAGCAGGCCCGCCGCTATCATCGCTGCTTTCATGCTTTTTGCGGCCTGGCCATGACCGGCCTTAAGGCTGAATTCACCGTGAAGCAGATTCACACGACAGGTTTTCCACTGCGGCTGGATCAGCACCAGCGGGTGCTGCCAGGCATGCTGTACGTCAACGTGAACGTCCGCAGGCGCGTCGCCGTAGCAACACACTTCCCCGTCTCCGGCTTTCTGCATCAACAGCGGCAGCAGGGTTCCCTCCATTTCACCCGCCACGTGGGGAGATAAACGCAGCCAGTAGCCTTTATCCTGTGCGACCAGCGTGCTGCCCCCTGCCGCCACGGGCAGCAGCCAGGCATCAGGCAGGGCCTGAATCACGTTTAATCCGGCCTCGTGACAGCGGGTCAATGCCGCACGCAGGCGGTCGGCGTCAATGGCAACGGCGTCGACGTCAGCGCCTTTTTTGTAGAGCACTGTCCAGTGGAGGTTGTCCACGTCGCCAATCAGCGTCTCTTCCGCCATCCACGAGAAGGCCATCGCCTGAGAAGCCACCTTTTTCGGCAGCGTGAAATGGCGGAAAATCATGTCGCTGGCGGGCAGCAGGAGACAAACGCGTGTAGCCAGCGGGTGTTCGGCCAGCATCTCCAGGCTGTCGAGCACCTCGACGCGCTCGCTGCCGGACTCACAGCACATTATTTTCCCGCCCTCGCGGCTGTCGGGGCGAACAAAAAGTACCTGTTTCATAACGTTCTACTTTTCTTATTCAATCATTCGGTAACGACGCTGCCACGTCACGATCTCACCGGCTTCGTTATTCATCTGAAGCTGGCTGACCACGCGAAGCGTTAATTCATCGGTATTGCCGCTGTAATTCACGCGGAAGTACCGGCTGTTTATAGAAAATTGATCTGCCACCTGCGGGAGATCGTCTTTTAACTGCGGGAAGGTCTGCTCCAGCGCTTTGCTGAACGCGTCCATATTTTCCCAGCCCGATTCCGGACGTGTATCCAGCAGACGAACCGCGTCATCCTGCGTGAATTTTCCCGGAAACATGGCCGCCAGCACCACGGCCTGTTCCGGTTGCAGGGTGTTAACGTCCACCTTGCTGGCGGCGTCCGGCAGCGCGCATAACACCTTGCTCACCTTCGGATATGCCGTAACCGGGAACGCTGGCAGCAGTTTGATCTCCGCGATGCTGCGCATCATCTGGTTTGCCGGTTGCCGGGCGGGCACGACGCCAGCCCACGCATCGCTTTCGGCACCCTCTTTCGCCGTGGTGCTGTCACCATCGAGATAATCCACCAGCTGGAAATAGACCGCCTCCGCCGTGCCCGGACTGAGCCCGCTTTCCGTCAGGAGTTGTTCAACAATCCGCTCTTTACGCGGTTTTTCCGCCACCGCGGGAGCGCTTTGCCCCTGGGGCGCGACGTCGGCGGTCAACAGGTTATTGACGTTAAAGCAGTCCTGAGCGTCTTCCACCTGGCTCACGACCGTGTAGTCTTCTCCCTGCGTCTCCAGCGGCTGATGCCAGTCGCCGTCCAGCGCCAACGGCTTGCTCTCGCCGCTGGCATCGGTCTGTAACCTGTCCTTCACCACTTTTTCCTGGGCCTGCATCGCCCAGCGCAGCTGCTGCTGGCTTATCTGATAATGCGTTTTCTGCAAATTACGGCAGAACTGCTGGCTGATTTTGGCGGCCAGCGCCGACATCATCACCAGCAAAATCAGCACCACCAGCAGGGCGACGCCCTTTTGTTGACGGATTCGGTTCATGGTCTGGTCTCCGGCGAAGGCGCAGGGGCTGCGTCCGGAGTCGTCGCAGGCGCGTCGGCGGCTTTCTCTGGGGCTGCGGCAGCGGCCACCTCCGGCATATCCCCCGGCGTGGTGAACACCCAGCGCCAGGTATCCCCGTTTTCCATCGTCAACGTGACCTCCACGCCGTCCGGCAGATGGGCGGCGTCGTGCCAGGCTGTCTGCCAGCCCTGACGATAAAACCGCCACTGCAATGCTTTTACGCCGCTGACAATCGGCACTTCGTCAGGCTTAACGTCCACCGGGCCGTCAATGACCGGCCAGACGTCGCGGTACAAACGCCCCTCTTCCAGCCGCCAGCGCACGCGCTCCAGCTGGACCGTTCCGCTCACGCCATTCAGGGTGGTCAGTTCAAGGGCATCGCCCTCCTGACGGAACAGATCTGGCTCATTACGCGGCGCTCGCGCCTGTAGCTGGAAAAAATCGCGCTCCATCAGACTCCAGCCGCGCTGAAGCTGGTTGAGCTTAGCGGCGCTGGCATCGGTGGCCGAGCTGGTACGCATCGCGCCGTCCAGAATTTGCCAGGCCAGGGTGCTGATTACCGCGAAAATAGTCAGCGCAATCATGATCTCCAGCAGGGTAAATCCGCGCTGGCGTCGCGTTTTCTTCACTTGCTCTCTCCCGGCGGAATGATGTACAGGGAAATAACCGGCTGGCTCTCATCGCCTTCCGCATAGACGCGAATGGAGTTCGCCCAGCCGTTGTCGGCGGTTTTCACCCGCTGCTTACGCCAGTTCCAGCTGCGCCCGCCCATGATTTCCGTCCCCTGCTGCTCAGCATCCGGGAAGTCGGTTTTGGTGAGCTGCGCTTCCGCCAGCTGATTTTCCGCCACCCAACTGGCCTGCAAGGTATCGGCCAGACCATGGGTAAAACGCACGTTCAGGGAGACCGAATTCATTAGCGCCAGCGCGGCGGTGGAGAAAATCACCAGCGCGACCATCACCTCCAGCAGCGTCATCCCCTTTTGCTTTGTGTTGTCGTTAGCCATCGTTTTCTACCGATACCGGCGCCGCACCCTGCGACACCACGCGGAAATGGTGCTGTTTGTCGTAACTTTGCAGCGTCAGCGTAAAGCGGCTGATTTCACCGTCCGGTAAAAAGATCACCTGTGGCTCGGACGCCACCGTCGCGGCCAGGCGCTGCGGCGAGAGCGACACGTGCATCTCTTCCGGAAAATCACCTTTGGTGGTAATACGTCCGGCAGATAATGGCACCCAGTGACGCTCGCCATTTTTATCCGCGATCGTCACCAGCTGATATTTATCAGTGGCGATCACCAGCCCGACAATATTTCCGTCCATCACCGCACGGTCTGAACCATAATCAACGAGCGCTTTTAATTGCTGGCCAAATATATCCGCGCCGCTGCGCGAAGGAATGGTGGACACCACCATCATGGCGCAGCTGGCAAATATCACCAGCGCCAGAATAATTTCCAGCAACGTAAAGCCGCGTTGATTTTTCATTACTTCTCGTTCTTATCCAGAGACCAGTTGGTAATGTCATCGGCAGTATTCGCTTCGCCGTCCGGACCCGCAGAGAAAATGTCCACCGCACCGTGTTCACCTGGGCTGACCAG
>NZ_JABMCU010000102.1:0-15927 GCF_013179605.1 Enterobacter sp. CM29
GCGCGTCCGTACCGTTCTGACACCCTTCAGGGGCCTACTCCACGTAAAGTGACGGATGTGGTACAAACCGGACAACAAATCTGGGTGCGTCAGGTAGGCGATGCCTGGTGGCTGGCACAGGTGCCGGACGTCAACTCTGCCCTGGTCTCCATCAATCCGCAGAACGGTGCCGTGATGGCGCTGGTTGGCGGGTTCGATTTCAACCAGAGCAAATTTAACCGCGCAACCCAGGCGCTGCGTCAGGTCGGTTCGAACATCAAACCGTTCCTGTATACCGCGGCGATGGACAAGGGGCTAACGCTCGCCAGCATTCTCAACGACGTGCCAATCTCCCGATGGGATGCCGGTGCGGGCTCTGACTGGCAGCCGAAGAACTCTCCGGCGCAATACGCTGGCCCTATCCGTCTGCGTCAGGGCCTTGGCCAGTCGAAGAACGTGGTCATGGTTCGCGCGATGCGTGCGATGGGCGTTGATTATGCGGCAGAGTATCTGCAACGCTTCGGCTTCCCGGCGCAAAACATCGTTCATACCGAATCTTTGGCGCTCGGCTCCGCGTCCTTCACGCCGCTCCAGGTCGCACGTGGCTACTCGGTAATGGCAAACGGCGGCTTCCTGGTCGATCCGTATTTCATCAGCAAAATCGAGAACGATCAGGGCGGCGTACTGTTTGAAGCGAAGCCGAAAATTGCCTGCCCTGAATGCGATATTCCGGTGATTTACGGCGACACGCCAAAATCCAATGTCCTTGAAAACAAGGATATGGAAGATGTTGCCATCTCTCAGGAACGTCAGAATCTGGCGGTGCCGCAGCCTCAGCTGGAACAGGCCAATCAGGCGCTGGTCGCCCAGAGTGGCGCGCAGGAGTATGCTCCACACGTGATCAGCACGCCGCTGTCGTTCCTGATTAAGAGCGCGCTGAACACCAACATCTTTGGCGAACCGGGCTGGCAAGGCACCGGCTGGCGAGCGGGCCGCGATTTGCAGCGCCGCGACATCGGCGGCAAAACAGGCACAACCAACAGCTCAAAAGATGCCTGGTTCTCAGGTTATGGCCCGGGCGTTGTCACCTCGGTCTGGATTGGTTTTGACGATCACCGCCGCACTCTGGGACGCACAACCGCTTCTGGCGCAATTAAAGATCAGATTTCCGGTTACGAGGGTGGGGCTAAGAGTGCGCAACCGGCCTGGGATGCTTACATGAAGGCCGCTCTCGAGGGCGTGCCGGAGCAGCCGCTAACGCCTCCGCCGGGCATTGTCACGATCAATATTGACCGCAGCACCGGACAGCTCGCGAATGGCGGCAACAGCCGTGCCGAGTATTTCATCGAGGGTACGCAGCCAACCACGCAGGCGGTGCATGAGGTGGGTACCGAAATCATTGATAACGGCGAAACGCACGAACTGTTCTGACGCCAACAAAAAAGCCGGGCGGTGGCGACGCCTGACCCGGCCTACAGCGTAATGCAAAACGGCAACCTTCGGTTGCCGTTTTTAATGGTGGCGCTACAAACGCCCCTGCCCCTTCAGCCACTCCCGCACCAGGAACAGTGCGCTCACGTTGCGTGCCTCGTTAAAGTCAGGATCTTCCAGCAAATCCATCAGGTGGGCCAGCGGCCAGCGAACCTGCGGCAGCGGTTCCGGCTCGTCTCCTTCCAGCGATTCAGGATAGAGATCTTCCGCGACAACAATGTTCATTTTGCTGGAGAAATAGGACGGCGCCATGCTCAGCTTTTTCAGGAACGTCAGCTCTTTCGCGCCAAAGCCGACCTCTTCTTTCAGCTCCCGGTTTGCCGCTTCAAACACCGTTTCGCCCGGATCGATCAGTCCTTTGGAGAAGCCCAGCTCGTAGGATTCTGTGCCCACGGCGTATTCACGAATGAGGATCAGGTGCTCGTCGACGATAGGCACTATCATCACCGCTTCACGCGAGGAGGGGCGCATACGCTCATAAACACGACGCACACCGTTGCTGAACTCCAGATCCACACTTTCAACATTAAACAGACGCGATTTTGCGACGGTTTCAACATTCAGAATGGTGGGCTTTTGTAAGGGTTTGGTCATCTTGACGGGTCTTTGCTGGGTGAACTGGCTTTATTGTGCGATACGCCGCACGGTTTCGGCAATGTCAATTGCTCTTTATTTACATTTATGCAACGTAACTGTAGGCAATTCTCATTTCAAAACAAATGTCAAGAGGTTGAAAAGTTTCCAGGAATTTGCTGATATCGCGCCGGAACAGGCTTTGTTATCATTACCGGTCACTGGGATGCGCGTCAACATGCTCAAGTTAGACTCCATACTTGCCGATAGCCGACCACAGAATCTCATTCATTGTACAAAAGGTGCGACTGACAACACCTGTAAGAAGATAAGTAAGATGGGGAAAGCATGAGCACCATTTTGATTTTTCTCGCTGCTGTGCTGGCCTGCGCGTCGATTGCGGTGTGGGTATTCAGGCGCCGCGTACATCGCCGTTATCGGCTGCCCTTTTTGAACGCGTTTGCCGGGGCAAACACGCGCAAGCTTTCGCCAGAGGAACGCAGCACCGTTGAGCAGTATCTCGACACGCTGAACCGATCCCGGCTTTCGCCTGGCCCTACCGGCGCCAGCGCCGCCCCCGTATCGCTCAACCTTAACGCACAAAGCGACACAGTTTTGTGCGTAACGCGCTCTATTACCCGCTACGGCATCACAACCGACGATCCCAACAAATGGCGTTACTATCTCGACTCTGTTGAAGTGCACCTGCCTCCCTTCTGGGAGCAGTATATCAACGACGAAAACAGCGTCGAGCTCATCCATACCGATACGCTGCCGCTGGTTATCTCCCTTAATGGTCATACTCTGAGCGAATATGTTCAGGAAGCGCCACGCTTTGCGCTGGAACGCGCGAGCGGAACGCAGGCCTCTATTCGTGGTGAAGAGACAGAGCAGATTGAACTGCTCAACATCCGCCAGGAAACGCATGAAGAGTACGTCCTGAGCCGCCCGGATGGCATTCGCGAAGCAGTGCTGATTGTCGCCTCGTTCCTGCTCTTTTTCATCTGCCTGCTGACGCCGGACGTGTTTGTTCCGTGGCTCGCGGGTGGCGCAGTACTGCTTCTGGCCGCCGGGCTGTGGGGCATATTTGCCCCGCCGGCAAAAACGTCATTACGCGAAATTCACTGCCTGCGCGGAACCCCAAAACGCTGGGGACTGTTCGGCGAGAACGATCAGGAACATATCAACAATATCTCGCTCGGGATCATCGATCTTATCTATCCGCGCCACTGGCAGCCGTGGATTGCGCAGGACCTGGGCCACAAAACGGATATTGATATCTATCTCGACCGCCACGTTGTACGCCAGGGACGTTACTTATCCCTGCACGACGAAGTAAAAAACTTCCCGCTTCAGCACTGGCTTCGCAGCGCGGTGATTGCCGGTGGCGCCGCGTTAATCTTCCTCATGCTGCTGCTTTTCGTGCCGCTGGATATGCCGATTAAATTTACCCTGTCATGGATCAAAGGGGCGCAAACCGTGGAAGCCACCAGCGTACAGCAGCTCGAAGAAGCGGGTGTACGCGTGGGGGATACGTTGCGGCTGAAAGGCACCGGGATGTGTAATATCCACTCACCGGGCGCCTGGAACACGCGCCAGAACTCGCCGTTCGCGCCGTTCGACTGCTCTCAGATCATCTGGAATGACGCCTCTCCGCTGCCGCTTCCGGAATCGGATGTGGTCAATAAGGCCACCGCGCTCACCCAGACGATTAATCGCCAGCTCCATCCAAAACCGGATGATGATTCTCGCGTCAGCCCTGCCCTGCGTTCGGCCATTCAGAAGTCCGGCATGGTGCTGCTGGATGACTTTGGCGAAATCGTCCTGAAAACAGAAGATCTCTGCTCAGCTCAGGATGACTGTATCCGGCTGAAGAACGCGCTGGTCAACCTCGGCAACAGCAAAGACTGGGACGCGCTGGTGAAACGCGCCGAAGCGGGACGCCTCGATGGTGTGAATGTGCTTCTGCGTCCGGTCAGCGCCGAGTCGCTGGATAACCTGGTGGCGACCTCTACCGCCCCCTTCGTGATGCGTGAAACCACCCGTGCCGCCCAGGCGCTTAACAGCCCGGCGCCGGGTGGTTTTGTGATTGCCAGCGATGAAGGCAGCGACCTGGTGGATCAACCCTATCCGCAGGTTTCGCTGTATGACTATCCAGCCCAGGAGCAGTGGAGCGAATTCCAGCGTCTGGCGCAGATGCTGATGCAGACGCCATTCAGCGCGGAAGGGATCGTCACCACCCTCTTTACCGACGCCAACGGCACGCGTCATATTGGCCTGCACCGTATGCCGGATAGCGCTGGCCTGTGGCGCTATGTAGGGACATCCCTGCTGCTGATTGCGATGCTGGCGTGTATTGTCTGGAACGGTTATCAGGCCGTACGCCGCTATCAGCGCTCCCGCACGCGACTGGCAGAAATCCAGGCCTACTACGAAAATTGCCTAAACCCGAAACTGATCTCCTCTTCTGAGAGCCTGATCGGATAACGTCTCTGCGCGACAAGTTGTGCTACCCTGTCGCGCACGTTTCTTCTGGCTGGAGTTCCCCCTTATGCATCTTAATATCGACTGGCAGGCGGTCGATACCGTCCTGCTTGATATGGACGGCACGCTGCTTGATCTCGCCTTTGATAACTATTTCTGGCAAAAGCTGGTTCCGGAAACGTACGGTGAACAGCAGGGGATCTCCCCGGCGGAAGCGCAGGAATTCATTCGTTCGCAATATAGCGCGGTGCAGCATACGCTAAACTGGTACTGTCTTGACTACTGGAGCGAGCGACTCGGTCTGGATATTTGCGCCATGACCACCGCCCAGGGCGCACGCGCCGTTCTGCGCGAAGATACGGTCCCGTTCCTGGACGCGCTGAAAGCCTGCGGTAAGCGCCGTATTTTGCTGACAAATGCGCATCCCCATAACCTGGCCGTGAAGCTGGAACATACCGGTCTTGCTTCGCACCTTGATTTATTGCTTTCCACCCACACATTTGGTTATCCGAAAGAGGATCAGCGGTTGTGGCATGCCGTGGTGGAAGAGACCGGTTTACAGCCGGAACGCACGCTGTTCATTGACGACAGCGAGCCGATTCTGGATTCTGCGGCCGCATTTGGCATTCGCTATTGTCTGGGCGTGACCAATCCTGATTCCGGCCTG
This sequence comes from Enterobacter sp. CM29, assembly GCF_013179605.1. Taxonomy (NCBI): domain Bacteria; kingdom Pseudomonadati; phylum Pseudomonadota; class Gammaproteobacteria; order Enterobacterales; family Enterobacteriaceae; genus Enterobacter; species Enterobacter sp. CM29. The sequence continues at coordinate 5,195 of NZ_JABMCU010000102.1, forward strand.
GCTGAAAAAAGCTATCTGCGACATCCGGGGCTGAACGACTATCGCCGGATGATCCCCTCACTCACCGTGAAGGAGACGCCATGAAAGAAAAACCCTCTGATGGGGTAAGACTGGATAAATGGCTGTGGGCCGCCCGTTTTTACAAAACGCGCGCCCTTGCCCGAGAAATGGTTGACGGCGGAAAGGTGCATTACAACGGTCAGCGCAGCAAACCGAGCAAGCTGGTTGAACTGAATGCCACGTTAACGCTTCGCCAGGGCAACGATGAGAAAACGGTGGTGGTGAAAGCCATTACCGAACAGCGGCGGCCCGCAACCGAAGCCGTTTTGCTGTATGAAGAGACGGCCGAAAGCATAGAGAAGCGCGAGAAAACCGCGCTGGCGCGCAAAATGAATGCGCTGACGATGCCTCACCCGGACCGGCGACCGGATAAAAAAGAGCGCCGCGATCTGATGAAATTTAAACACGGTGAGAGCGAGTAACCCTCACCTGCATGAGAGATGAAAATGGCCCAACACGACCAATTACACCGCTATCTGTTTGAACAATTCGCCGTGCGCGGCGAGCTGGTCACCGTATCCGAAACCTGGAAACAGATTCTGGAAAACCACAACTACCCGCTGCCGGTAAAAACCCTGTTGGGCGAACTGCTGGTTGCCACCAGCCTGCTGACCGCCACGCTGAAGTTCGCTGGCGATATTACCGTCCAGTTGCAGGGCGATGGCCCAATGTCGCTGGCGGTGATCAACGGCAATAACCAGCAGCAGATGCGCGGCGTGGCGCGCGTTCAGGGCGATATCCCTGAAAATGCGGATCTGAAAACGCTGGTCGGTAACGGCTACCTGGTCATCACGATCTCGCCTGAAGAAGGTGAGCGCTATCAGGGCGTTGTCGGTCTGGAAGGCGATACGCTTGCCGCCTGCCTGGAAGATTACTTCATGCGTTCCGAACAGCTGCCAACCCGTCTGTTCATCCGCACCGGTGAAGTGGATGGCCAGCCTGCTGCCGGTGGTATGCTGCTTCAGGTTCTGCCTGCGCAGGATGCGCAGACCAATGATTTCGAACATCTGGCAACGCTGACGGAAACCATCAAAGCGGAAGAGCTGTTCACCCTGTCGGCGACCGACGTGCTGTGGCGTCTCTACCACGAAGAAGAAGTGACGGTTTACGATCCGCAGGCGGTGGAATTTAAGTGCACCTGCTCCCGCGAGCGTTGTGCTGGCGCCCTGAAAACGCTGCCGGATGAAGAGATCGACAGCATCATGGCGGAAGACGGTGAAATCGATATGCACTGTGACTACTGCGGTACGCACTACGTGTTCAATTCGATGGATATCGCGGAGATCCGCAATAACGCCTCTCCGGCGGATCCGCAGGTTCACTAAGCTCTGAGCCTGTTGCCCGGCGGCGCTATGCTCGCACGGGCCTACAATGAATTGTGCAATTTTTTGATATGATTGCTAATTGTAGGCCGGGTAAGCGTAGCGCCACCCGGCAAGAAAGAGCACTAACGCCGCTGCGCATTATTGTAACTGTCGTAGCTCATATCGACACGCTCCCCAAAAATCTCAATATCCGCCCAGGGCTTCACGACAGATTTCACTTTCCTCTGCCTTAATGCGCGGTCAAGTTCTTCTCTGGTCAATGCCTCCGGCATTTTCCACGCGTCCCCGGCGATCCTCCAGCCCGTGTTGGTTTGTGTGTAAGCCACGATCGTGCGATCGGTAAATTGAAATAGCACGGTTTCAGGCTTGCCGTCGCCGTTAAGATCCAGCGGCATGAGTAAACAGTTACTCTGGGCGCTATCGCAGCTCTCAAAGCGATACTGATTGCTGAGCATGGCTTGCCACAATGCCTTATCAGGACGAGCCATTCCCGGTGCGAGCTGGACCTGTTTTTCCAGCATCGCTGGCGGTCATCTTACCTGCTCCGCCAGCGTTCCTGGAGAGAAGACCATTTATTTCACGCTGGCGTTTTGGGTTAGAGATAAACTGCGGATCGTTTTGCAGCGTGAGCATCGCCTCCCGCCCCTTTCGTCCAGCGTTACTGAGCATATACAGGCTGACTTGATCCGCAGTTATTCTGCCGTCCTGATAGCGGGCCATATGGCTTGCAACGCTTATTCGCCACGGATCCAGCACGGGGGTATGGATCAACGCCAGGAAGATGAGGGAAAGCAGCCCGGTCGTCGGGATGACGTACGCATGGATCTTCTGCGGCTCACGGCGCTGAATCAGAACGCTGGCGCAAAAACCGACCGCCCAGACCAGCGCCACGATGGTTATCAATACCCCGTACAGACGCTCGGGTGACCAGCCGTATTGCGAAATGCGTAGCCACAGCGCCCACCCCGCCAGAACCGGATACGCGGGTACGATAGCCACAGCAAGGCGAATCATCCCTCGCAGCGGGGCATAGTAAGGCAGCGTTTGACGCTGTGGATGCCACACTATCGTCACCAGGAATAACAGCAGCAGCGCTAAGGTGGTCAGCAAGCCCGCGGCGGATATTCTGGCTGAAATGGATTCAAAGCCGACAAAAGGCAACGCGCCAATAAAGAGCAGCGCCAGCGCCGCCATCAGTGGAAGCAGACCGGTGGCGATGAGGGTCAGCAGATTTTGCAGGGCAAGGATTAACCTTACCTGCATGCGCGTGAGCACGGCCGCACTGGCTGAAACCACGCCAATCGCCACTGAAATAAACCCGTCAGAATGAAAGAAAAGCAGATCAAAAAAGCCGATGCCGATAAGTTCGAAAAGCTCGGCCCAGAGGAAAAGCACCAGCCAGAAGAGACCATTCGAAACAAAAATAATGAGCAGCGTCAGCGCGTTATGCCAGTTTCGTTGATAAAAGTCGCTGTAGAACGAGGTAGTCGGGACGGGATCCAGACGCCGCTGAAGCCATGGCAACACGAACAGCGTCATCAGCAGCAGATGAAAGCCGAAAACGAGCATCTCATCTCTGAGATTCCAGCTTTCGAGTCCTGCAACGCTCCACTTAAGCCAGCCGCCCATACCCGCGACTGCCGCGCCGATCATCCCGAGTGACAGCCACAAAAATGGCTTTCTGAATGACGTCATGGCAAGAGACAACGTGGTTGTCATTACCACGGTGGCAGGTACTACACACATCAGCCACAGCGTATCCGATGGCAATTTTGCGTACTCGATATACCACGTAATTACATAGCAAATTACGCCCTGTAGAGCCCCCGCCAGCACGACGGCTACGCGCGTTGAAGGAGATAACGTCTCACGGTTTTCCATTTCTCATCCCTTGTTCATGAAAAATCTATTGTCTCATCAAGGCAAAAGTCTGGCCCCCACCTCAAACTCTGAAAATAGCTGACCCAAGAGACCTGAATCGTTTTCCCAATGTAACTCTTACGTAATTTTCTTTCATGTATGCGATTACATTCACATTCTTCTGGATAAATTCACCAGAGATTAACCTTTTAAGAACATTTTCCCCAACCAAAAAGCGATTCCTGCGATAATCTGCCCGCCCTGTGACTGGAGTCGCAGCGTTTTCCGTTAGTAAGGGTTTTGACCAGATACGTAAATCTATGAGCCCCGTCGCGGTTAACATCCCCAGAAAAACCCTACAATTTCAGGCAGTACATATTGGCTAAGGAGCAGTGATATGCGTGTTAATGGTTTAACCCCGCAAGATCTCAAGGCTTATGGTATTCACGACGTCCAGGAAGTGGTCTACAACCCCGATTACGATACGCTGTATCAGGAAGAGCTCAATCCGGCACTGGAAGGGTACGAGCGAGGTGTGTTGACGAATCTTGGTGCTATCGCCGTCGATACCGGTATTTTTACCGGCCGTTCGCCGAAAGATAAATACATCGTCCGAGATGATACCACCCGCGATACGCTGTGGTGGGCCGACAAAGGCAAAGGGAAGAACGATAACAAACCGCTCTCTCCTGAAACCTGGCAGCATCTGAAAGGGCTCGTCACCCATCAGCTTTCCGGCAAGCGTCTGTTCATCGTCGATGCTTTCTGCGGCGCTAACGCCGACACCCGTCTCTCCGTTCGGTTTATCACTGAAGTGGCCTGGCAGGCGCATTTCGTGAAGAACATGTTCATTCGTCCGACCGATGAAGAACTGCAAAACTTCACCCCTGACTTTATCGTGATGAACGGCGCGAAATGCACCAACCCGCAGTGGAAAGAGCAGGGTCTGAACTCCGAAAACTTCATCGCCTTCAACCTGACCGAGCGTATCCAGCTGATCGGCGGTACCTGGTACGGCGGCGAAATGAAGAAAGGGATGTTCTCGGTCATGAACTACCTGCTCCCGCTGCGCGGTATCGCCTCCATGCACTGCTCGGCGAACGTCGGTGAAAAAGGTGACGTGGCGGTGTTCTTCGGCCTTTCCGGCACCGGTAAAACGACGCTGTCCACCGATCCAAAACGTCGTCTGATTGGCGACGACGAGCACGGCTGGGACGACGACGGTGTGTTTAACTTTGAAGGCGGCTGCTACGCGAAAACCATTCGCCTGTCTGAAGAGGCAGAGCCGGATATCTACCACGCGATTCGCCGCGATGCGCTGCTGGAAAACGTCACCGTGCGTGCCGATGGCTCTGTTGACTTCGACGATGCGTCCAAAACCGAAAACACCCGCGTCTCTTACCCGATTTACCACATCGACAACATCGTGAAGCCGGTGTCGAAGGCGGGCCACGCCACGAAGGTGATTTTCCTGACCGCGGACGCGTTCGGCGTGTTGCCGCCAGTTTCCCGCCTGACCGCCAGCCAGACGCAGTACCACTTCCTCTCTGGCTTTACCGCTAAGCTGGCGGGTACCGAGCGCGGCGTGACCGAGCCAACCCCAACCTTCTCCGCCTGCTTCGGCGCAGCGTTCCTGTCGCTACACCCAACGCAGTATGCGGAAGTGCTGGTGAAACGCATGCAGGCATCCGGCGCACAGGCGTACCTGGTGAACACCGGCTGGAACGGGACGGGCAAACGTATCTCCATCAAAGATACACGCGCCATCATCGACGCGATTCTGGATGGTTCATTGGATAACGCCGAGACCTTTACGCTGCCGATGTTCAATCTGGCGATCCCAACAGAGCTGCCTGGCGTGGATACGCGTATCCTCGATCCGCGTAACACCTACGGTTCACCGGAACAGTGGCGTGAGAAGGCAGAATCGCTGGCGAAACTGTTTATCGAAAACTTCGAGAAGTATACCGACACCCCGGCGGGTGCTGCGCTGGTGAGTGCGGGACCAAGGTAAAAGCAAAAAGGCAACGAAAGTTGCCTTTTTTAATGTTTTCTCCCTCTCCCCGTGGGAGAGGGCCGGGGTGAGGGCATCAGGCCCCACCCTTTTTTAACTCTCTTTCACCTGCCCCCGTAAAACCGGCACCGGTAACCATGCGCGAATGCTCAAACCACCCCGTTCGCTGGTGCCAATTTCCAGCAGTCCGTTATGGTTATCAACAATACGCTGCACAATCGCCAGGCCTAAGCCGGTTCCGCTGGTGCTGCGCGCGCTGTCGCCGCGCACAAACGGCTGGAACAGGTGCTTACGCTGCTCAGGCTTGATGCCCGGGCCATCGTCTTCCACCTGGAACCAGGCGCGGTTGAGTTCCGTACCGCTGCTGACTTTGATCCAACCGTTGCCGTAGCGCGCCGCGTTGACCACCATATTCGCCACCGCGCGTTTGATGGAGAGCGGGTGCATACGTACCTGAATCTCGCCCGCCTGAAGGTCGGTCGCAATTTCACGTTCGTAGCCGCTTTCGGCGGCAACAACTTCGCCCAGAACCGCGTTCAGATCCGCCATCTCCATCGGCATCTCCTGCCCGGTACGCAGGTAGTCGATAAACTGCTCGATGATGGCGTTACACTCTTCGATATCCTTGTTGATGGACTCTGCAAGATAACCATCCTGCTCGCCCATCATCTCTGTTGCCAGCCGGATACGTGTCAGCGGGGTGCGAAGGTCATGGCTAACCCCCGCCATCAGCAGCGTACGGTCGTCAGCCAGCTGTTTAACGCCTGCCGCCATGTGGTTAAAAGCACGCGTTACCGAGCGCACTTCCGATGCGCCATACTCGCGCAGCGGCGGTGGGATAATACCTTTACCAACCTGCAATGCCGCATGCTCCAGGTCGACCAGCGGTCGGTTCTGGATACGAATAAACAGCCATGCGCCGCCGATAGCCAGCAGCATGATCGCCAGGGTGTATCGGAACAGCGGTGAGAAGTCGCCCTGATGAATCTCGGTGAGCGGAACACGCACCCAGATGTTGGGTGACAGCCAGGTTTTCAGCCAGACAACCGGCGAGCTTTTATTGACCTCAACGCGCACTTCCGTCGGGCCGCCAAGCTGCTGCGCCATCTGCTGGCTAAGGAATTCATAGTGCTGCGCCCAGCGCAGGCCGGCATCTTCCGCCGCTTCGTTCGAATAGAGAGAAATGCCCAACTCACGGTAGATTTCCCGACGGAATGCCGGGGGAACAACCAACTGCGTGCCGTCCTCCAGTTGCAGTTTGTCGGTCATCAGCATACGCACTTCGTATGCCAGCACCTTATTAAACTGCTGAAGGCTCGGCAGGATCGCAAAGTTCAGCACCACCAGGTAGGTCGTCACCAGGCTGACAAACAGCAGGGTGACGATCAATAACAGCGTGCGGGCAAACGAACTTCGCGGCGAGAAGCGCATTCGCCTCATGCTTTAGAGCCGTCCGGGACAAACACGTAGCCCAGACCCCACACGGTCTGAATATAACGAGGATGCGCCGGATCTTCTTCCACCATGCGGCGCAGACGAGAGATCTGCACGTCGATAGAACGTTCCATTGCGGAGTATTCACGGCCGCGCGCCAGGTTCATCAGCTTGTCACGTGAAAGCGGTTCACGCGGGTGGCTGACCAGCGCTTTCAGTACCGCAAACTCGCCGCTGGTGAGCGGCATTGGCTCATCTTCACGGAACATTTCACGGGTGCCGAGGTTCAGCTTGAACTTACCGAATGCAATGACGGCCTCTTCCTGAGACGGCGCGCCCGGCAGCTCGTTCGCCTGACGACGCAGCACGGCGCGAATACGCGCCAGCAGTTCACGCGGGTTGAACGGCTTAGGAATGTAGTCATCAGCGCCAATCTCAAGGCCGACGATACGGTCAACTTCTTCACCCTTCGCCGTCACCATGATGATTGGCATCGGGTTGCTCTGGCTACGCAGACGACGGCAAATAGAGAGCCCATCTTCGCCAGGCAGCATCAGGTCCAACACCATCAGGTGGAAGGATTCACGCGTCAGCAGACGATCCATCTGTTCCGCGTTCGCGACGCTACGAACCTGGAAGCCCTGCTCGGTCAGATAACGTTCCAGCAGCGCACGCAGGCGCATGTCGTCATCTACGACCAGAATTTTGTAGTTCTCTTGCATTGTGTGTACTCCCAAAGGTTCGGATAAGCCTGGAACAGCGTATTCTAAAAAAGTGCACGGGTTCGACCAGCAAATTCTGGTATAAATTCTAGACGAAATTGTTACAAAGCATATTTAACAGCAGCTTATCTGTTCATTTCATCACATAAATCATTATTAATCTTGTCTGTTACACTGTGCGCTACGTATTGTGCGCAAAGACAGTTAACCGGCATTAAAGGCAGCACCATGAAAACGCCTCTGATCACCCGCGAAGGGTACGAGAAACTCAAAAAAGAGATGGATTACCTGTGGCGCGAAGAGCGTCCGGAAGTGACCAAAAAAGTCACCTGGGCCGCAAGTCTGGGCGACCGCAGCGAGAATGCGGACTATCAGTACAATAAAAAGCGACTGCGCGAAATCGATCGCCGGGTACGCTACCTGACGAAGTGCCTCGAGAATCTCAAAATTGTCGATTACTCCCCGCAGCAGGAAGGTAAAGTGTTTTTCGGCGCGTGGGTCGAAATTGAAAACGACAACGGCGACACCCTGCGTTTTCGTATCGTTGGCTATGATGAAATTTTCGGTCGTAAGGATTACATTTCTATCGATTCACCCATGGCCCGCGCCCTGCTGAAAAAAGAGGTGGGCGATTTAGCCGTTGTCCAGACGCCCGCGGGTGAAGCAAGCTGGTACGTCAACGAAATCGAGTATGTTAAATAGTCCGAGAGCGCCCTCCCCGGCTGGCATTTTTTGGTGTCAGCCCGTATAACTATCCCCCTGATTTTCGATCCACAAGATGAACTGACCATGATGAAAGAGTCGCTCTGCCGCATTATTGCGGGTGATATTCAGGCCAGAGCCGAACAGGTAGAAGCTGCCGTTCGTCTGCTTGATGAAGGGAACACCGTGCCGTTTATTGCACGTTATCGTAAGGAAGTCACCGGCGGTCTGGATGACACGCAGCTGCGTAACCTTGAGACCCGTCTGGGCTATCTGCGCGAGCTGGAAGACCGACGTCAGGCGATCCTCAAATCTATCGGCGAGCAGGGAAAGCTGACCAGTGACCTGGAAAAAGCCATTAACGGCACCCTGAGCAAAACCGAACTTGAAGATCTCTATCTGCCGTACAAACCGAAGCGCCGCACGCGCGGGCAGATTGCGATCGAAGCCGGCCTTGAGCCGCTGGCCGACCTGCTGTGGAACGAGCCGTCTCACGATCCGGAAACCGAAGCCGCCAGATTTATCGACGCCGAAAAAGGCGTAGCGGACACCAAAGCCGCGCTGGACGGCGCTCGCTACATTCTGATGGAGCGCTTCGCCGAAGACGCGGCGCTGCTGGCCAAAGTGCGTGATTACCTGTGGAAGAACGCCCATATCGTCTCCACCGTGGTGTCCGGCAAAGAGGACGAAGGCGCGAAATTCCGCGACTACTTCGATCACCACGAACCCATTTCTACCGCGCCGTCTCACCGCGCGCTGGCGATGTTCCGCGGTCGTAACGAAGGCGTGCTGCAACTCTCCCTGAATGCCGATCCGCAGTTTGACGAGCCGCCTAAAGAGAGCCACTGTGAGCAGATCATTATGGATCACCTCGGTCTGCGCCTGAACAACGCCCCGGCGGACAGCTGGCGCAAAGGCGTGGTGAGCTGGACCTGGCGCATCAAGGTGCTCATGCACCTCGAAACCGAGCTGATGGGCACCGTGCGCGAGCGCGCCGAAGACGAAGCGATCAACGTCTTCGCCCGTAACCTGCACGACCTGCTGATGGCTGCGCCGGCTGGCCTGCGCGCCACCATGGGTCTCGATCCGGGTCTGCGCACCGGCGTGAAGGTGGCCGTGGTTGACGGCACCGGCAAGCTGGTTGCCACCGACACCATTTACCCGCACACCGGTCAGGCAGCGAAAGCGGCTATCGTGGTCGCCGCGCTGTGCGAGAAGTACAACGTTGAGCTGGTTGCCATCGGTAACGGTACGGCGTCCCGCGAAACCGAACGTTTCTATCTCGACGTGCAGAAGCAGTTCCCGAAAGTGACGGCGCAGAAAGTGATCGTCAGCGAAGCGGGGGCATCTGTCTATTCCGCCTCTGAGCTGGCAGCGCAGGAGTTCCCGGAACTGGACGTTTCCTTGCGCGGTGCGGTCTCTATCGCCCGTCGTTTGCAGGATCCGCTGGCGGAGCTGGTGAAAATTGACCCGAAATCCATCGGCGTGGGCCAGTATCAGCACGACGTGAGCCAGACGCAGCTGGCGCGCAAGCTGGATGCGGTGGTGGAAGACTGCGTTAACGCCGTCGGCGTGGACCTGAACACCGCTTCCGTTCCGCTGCTGACCCGCGTAGCAGGCCTGACCCGTATGATGGCGCAGAATATCGTCGCCTGGCGTGATGAGAACGGTCAGTTCCAGAACCGCCAGCAGCTGCTGAAGGTGAGCCGTCTGGGGCCGAAAGCTTTTGAGCAGTGCGCGGGCTTCCTGCGCATCAACCACGGCGATAACCCGCTGGATGCCTCTACCGTTCACCCGGAAGCCTATCCGGTTGTCGAGCGTATCCTGGCCGCCACCCAGCAGGCGCTGAAAGACCTGATGGGCGACAGCAGCGCGCTGCGTAACCTGAAAGCGGTGGATTTTACCGACGAACAGTTCGGCGTGCCGACGGTCACTGACATCATCAAAGAGCTGGAAAAACCGGGCCGCGATCCGCGTCCTGAGTTTAAAACCGCGACCTTTGCTGACGGCGTGGAAACCATGAACGACCTGCTGCCGGGCATGGTGCTGGAAGGGGCGGTAACCAACGTCACCAACTTTGGCGCGTTTGTGGATATCGGCGTGCATCAGGACGGTCTGGTGCATATCTCTTCCCTGGCCGACAAGTTCGTTGAAGATCCGCACACCGTGGTCAAAGCGGGCGACATCGTGAAGGTGAAAGTGCTGGAAGTGGATCTTCAGCGCAAGCGTATCGCCCTGACCATGCGTCTGGACGAGCAGCCGGGCGACACTAACGCGCGCCGTGGCGGTAATGGCGGTGGCCGTGAACAGCAGCGTCCGGCAGCGAAAGCCGCGAAGCCACGCGGACGTGACGCACAGCCAGCAGGCAACAGCGCGATGATGGATGCTCTGGCAGCGGCGATGGGTAAGAAACGCTAATCCTGTAAATGCCCCTCACCCTAACCCTCTCCCCAAAGGGGAGAGGGAACTTGAACACCCTCGCCCCTTTGGGAAGAGGGCCGGGGTGAGGGGAAAAATTATATCGTAAAATATGAAACCGATTGCATATCCATATTTAAACCGCTATTTATCACTCCATTAACAAATACGCTTTTTATTCCTTCCCGGGTATTCCCG
>NZ_JABMCU010000103.1:0-15845 GCF_013179605.1 Enterobacter sp. CM29
CAATTTTGCTCATCAATGCTTTGTCAGCCACTGCAGGTAAACCTGGAGCAATCAGGCTGCCGGATTTCACTTCATATTGATGGCTGTGCCACAATTTTTTTTCTTCCGGCGGCAGTGTGTTAAACAAACGCTCACTAATAATGTACTCAACGCCCATTAAACGGGCATCTTTGGTGTTACCGTCGTAGATCACCGCCTGCATCACGTCTTCATTCAACACGGTTACATAATGATGGGCTTCCATCTGGCCATTTTTATCCCCGCTATAAAAATGGAAACCGTCAAGGTAGGCACTCATTGCATCAATGGGCGGACGGGACTGGATAAGCTGAGCACCGGCTTCAAGCGTGCTCGTCCCGACGGAGGTTTTTACACCCGGAAGAGGCGTATTTGAAGGGGTATTGTTCGCGCCACAACCCACTAACGTCAGGCTCGACAATAATAAAAGCGATAATGGTTTCATTGACCCTCCCTGTAAAAGTCACTTTACTGAAAGTAGTACATTCGCGCAGACACGCCAGGAGAGTTTTTATTAAACCATCCGGCGAACTGGCGTACGTTCCGTTTAAGAACACCATTTAAATACTGGCAGAAAGAGCATCAGAGATTTGTTTGATCAATTGCCATTTATATCAATGTCCGCTTCTGGCACAAAACAGCCATTAACATTCATCGAATTCTCAGTAAATCTGAATACCGGGTCGTATACCGCGGCGAAAGCATTTCACGCTTCATCTGCCATTGCTGCTGTATGCCCTGCCCGGCAAAATAAAGCGTACCCTTTCCATCTTTCGCGTTCAGACGATCCAGCACTTCCATCAGCTTTTCACTTCCGGCACGCGGCGCGCTGTTGTCAAACAAATTGAGCTGGGCAACGCCCTGGCTGAAGAAGTCCCCGAGCATAATGCCGGCTTTCTGGTAGCGGTGACCCTCCTTCCAGATTTTGTCGAGGCACTTTACCGCGGCGTTGATAATGTCGCGGGAGTCCTGAGTGGGTGTGAGAAGCGTCATTGAGGCACTGTTGCCGTAATAGGGTTCGTTCAGAGCGAACGGAGAGGTCTTTACGAACGCCGAGATAAAGCGGCAATACTGGTGCTCGCCACGTAACTTCTCAGCGCCACGGGCCGCATAGCTGCATATAGCCTGGCGCACCTGCTCGTATTCTGTCACGCGCTCACCGAATGACCGACTACAGACGATCTCCTGCTTTGTCGGTGCAAACTCTTCCAGATCGAGGCACGGCTCGCCGCGCAGCTCCCGGACCGTTCGCTCCAGCACTACATTGAAGTGCTTGCGGATAATCCACGTGCTCTGCTCTGAGAGATCCAGCGCCGTTTTGATACCCATCGCATTGAGCTTCTTGCTGATGCGCCTGCCCACGCCCCATACGTCCTCTACAGGCACGATAGCCAACAACCGGCGCTGGCGGTCGATATTGGATAAATCAACCACCCCACCCGTCTGCTGCTGCCATTTCTTCGCCGCGTGATTTGCCAGCTTCGCCAGCGTCTTCGTCTGGGCTATGCCAACGCCGACCCTCAGGTGAGTACGCTTCAAAACCGTTTCACGGATCTCCTTGCCAAAATCAGTCAGGTCCCGGCAATTACGAACCCCGGTGAGATCACAAAAGGCCTCATCAATGGAATATATTTCGACGCGAGGGCTTATTTCTTCCAGCGTGGTCATTACCCGGCTGGACATGTCAGCGTAAAGTTCGTAGTTACTGCTGAAGCAAACCACGCCGGCGCGCCGGAACAGGTCTTTCTGCTTAAAGTATGGCGCCCCCATGGTAACGCCAGCGGCTTTGGCCTCTGCGCTGCGCGCTATCACGCAACCGTCGTTATTTGAGAGGACAACCACCGGTCGGCCTCTCAAATCTGGCCTGAATACCGTCTCGCATGATGCATAGAATGAATTCACATCACAGAGCGCAAACATATCAGCTGGCCGATTTAACAATAAAAGTGACCACACCAAAAACGTCCAGCGTGTCTTCACTGCCAACGATAATCGGTGAATAAGCGCTGTTCATCGGATTGAGTTGAACATTAGGCCGCAGTTGCAGGCGCTTAACGGTGAATTCCCCTTCCACCGCGGCGATGACGATATCGCCGTGCTCAGCCGTTCGGGAACTATCGACCACCAGTAAATCGCCGTCGCTTATTCCCCCTTCAATCATTGAATCACCCGCGGCTTTAACGAAATACGTCGAGCTGGGGTGGGCAACCAGAAGTTCATTAAGATCAATGCGCTGCTCCACATAATCGGCAGCCGGGCTTGGGAATCCGCACTGAACTAAATCGCTGAAAAGTGGAAGCGCGATAATCTCACGCAGTTCTGTAGGTCTGATAAATTCCATTACGCATACCTCTAACACTGTTTTTATATACAGTAGTTTTGTTTTAAAGCACGCGCAAGGCAGCTGAACCGTAGCGACTGTTTAAACCTTCACCGTTTCGTTTGTAAGTTTCTCTCTGGCTTCAAATTATGGTTTTTGTAAATTTTACGATTAAACGCTTCGACTGCTCGTTTTAAAGGCTAAATGAATAGATTGTCATCAACATAAACAAGGTGAAGAGCGGCATGGCATTTCTTTAGCCGGAATGCCGTTTGACTGTACCCATATACAGTAGTATTTTTACGTGCAGACAGAATCGCACAATTAATATTCATAGGGAAAAAATAATGTTTGTTGAACTGGTTTATGACAAGCGAAACGTACAGGGGCTGGAGGGAGCCAGGGAGATAATTCTGGCTGAACTGACAAAACGTGTGCACCGGATTTTTCCTGATGCCAGCGTGACGGTTAAGCCAATGCAGGCGAATGGCCTGAATAGCGATGCCAGCAAAAGCGACCGGGAAAAGCTGAACCGTATGCTTGAGGAAATGTTTGAAGAGTCGGACATGTGGCTGACGCAAGAGTAACAAGGTTAACAAATACCAGCCCACCGGGGAAAAACCGGGCGCAATGCCCGGTTCTGTTTTCAGCCAGTAATGCCTTTAATCACTCACCCGCGGTTCTCCAGCATCGGTTCATTTCTCGGATCGTGCCCACAAGATAAAAACGCCTCCCGGAATTTCTGCCCATTTTCTCGCGTTATCTTGCACAAAATACAGCTTTTGCATGTCGATCAAGTCATCTTATCCCTGCCCTATACTTTGAGTATGACATCCGACTGGAGGTTTCTATGTGTGGACGCTTTGCACAAGCCCAAACCCGTGAAGAATACCTGGCCTACCTTGCCGACGAAGGCGATCGCGACATCGCGTATGACCCGGCCCCCATTGGCCGGTACAACGTCGCGCCCGGTACCAAAGTCCTGCTGCTGAGCGAACGCGACGAACTACTGCACCTCGATCCGGTGTTCTGGGGCTACGCACCTGGATGGTGGGACAAAGCACCACTGATTAACGCACGTGTAGAAACCGCGGCCACCAGCAGAATGTTTAAACCTCTGTGGCAACATGGCCGGGCGATCTGTTTTGCCGATGGATGGTTCGAATGGAAGAAGTCAGGTGACAAGAAACAACCCTACTTCATCCACCGGGCCGACGGTCAGCCAATCTTTATGGCGGCGATCGGAAGCACACCGTTTGAGCGCGGCGATGAAGCCGAGGGATTTCTGATTGTGACGTCTGCGGCTGATAAAGGCCTCGTCGACATTCATGACCGCAGGCCATTAGTTTTGTCATCAGAAGCGGCACGCGAGTGGATGCGACAGCATGTTGGCGGGAAAGAAGCTGAAGAGATAGCTTCAGATGGTGCAGTGCCCGCCGATAAGTTCGTCTGGCATGCGGTAACGCGTACAGTAGGAAATGTAAAAAACCAGGGGAGGAATTTGATAGAGCAAATAGAAATCAAATCTGATCTTAGTTAGACCTGCACTTTTTAGATGGGATAATAAAACCCTTCCCTCTATTGAAGTCAAAACCTTTGACAACTCCTGTCATTTTACGGGACAAATTATTTCCTTGCTGTAAATCAAATTTGACGACACAGGAAAAATTTGGATTGGCTAATCTAATCTGTATGGCCTCCCAGATGGCTAAAATAAGATTTGCTTAAAAGATCTACACGTGCCTTAATGATGCGGTTGGTTCGATGCAATGTGAATCTGACTTTTCCAAAGTAGTCCTCATAACCAGGTGCTATCTCTGATATCCCCTCCTCTTGAGTCCATACGTATGCCATCATGCGTTTCTTTTCATGAACTTGTAACTTTTAAGTGTTCAAGTGGAGTTTTTATGTCATCAAAAATGATAGGTCTTGTTAAGTGGTTTAACGATGATAAGGGCTTTGGCTTCATCTCCCCACTCGATGGAAGTAAAGATATCCTTGTTCACTCTTCTTCTCTACAGGGAGAGACATTCAAAACTCTTTTTGAAGGCCAAAAAGTTAAATTTGCTGTCATTGCCGGTACCAAAGGTCCGACAGCTGCAAATGTTACGCTTTGCGATAAATAACCCCCTCAATGACCGCTTAAGCTTCTGTGAATTAAATAATCAGAAGCGTCATTTATCGTTTGCGAATATCATTACAACAGGCCAGCATATTTACAGCACCGTCAAATTTGCTGACCGATGTGATGAAATGCAGGACTGCTGCATGAATAGTCTCAAAGCAGAAGCTAACTGCTTATAAAATATTAAAGAGCGTAAGAGGTTAGGCAGCCTCCAAAAGCATCACTTCTTAGTTATTATATGAGATTTTTTAGTAATGTTGAGGGGATTTGAACAACGCGTTGCAGTAAGGGCAAACCAGTTGAGCTCCCTTTTGTACACGATTGTAACTATGCTCCGAGTCTCTTGTGCAGTTTGGACAAGGGCATTTGACTAAATAATTTCGGCGGAATTGCGTGTTTTTACGTGCAGACATAAGCTTCTCCAGTACAAATGGACTGCTACAGTACACGTTAAGGCAGAATATTGCTTGTTTTAATTTCGAAAGAGGTAACTAAACGTTAATAAATCAACCCCCTTTCGAACAACCCTGGGCCATAAAACTCCCTGAAATACATGGTGATACATGAAAAAAGTAATTATTTTCTTTAATGGTAAACCAGGTAAAGTAATCACCGTACTAAAGGGCGTGACATCAATACGCGAACAATACCCTAATGGAGAAGGGATAAACCTTCCGATAATGTCAGCCGGTTTTCCCTCTTTAACAGGTGACCATGAAGTTGTCTATGTTGCATCAGATCGAGAGCTTACATCTCAGGAAATATTAGATGCAGCCAGGAAGTATCTATAAGCTTCAATATCTTCTACCAACACTGCAGATAACCTTTAGTAACAAGCATTATTAAAACAATTAGGAATTATCAGTATTGCCTACCTGGCGTAGGCTTTTTTTTTCATTTAGCAGACGATACATTCCTGTCTAATGTCATATATTTTTTAGGACTCGGAACATTTTTTGATTCAAACAGTCTAAAAGATATACTCACAAAGGGGGCCTTTATGACAACGCTTATCATCTCTACTATCGTGGCAATGGTACTGGCATTGATGATTTTAAGTCTGATCAAGATCGGGATCAGCGTATCGAACAATCCTGATGAACTGTAATGTATTCAAGTTTCCATAACCTCTTTATTTACTGGGCAGCCTATTCACCTTTCCTCGCAGGCAGCGCCACTCCAGCCCCGGGTACGTTCCACAATTAATTCCCTCTCCATTGGCGCAGCAGGAAGCTGCCCAGTCGTTCGCCCTGATATATAGGGTCAGCCATAAGAAAGTTATCCTGCAAATTTCGCAGAATTTAAGGATTCATTTTGGGGAGGAATTTGGAGGAGTTTCGGGGAAGAAAAAATCGAACAAAAAACCGGGCATCGCGCCCGGTTCTGTTTCCACACTAAAAAGCCCTTAAACACTCAATCCACGATTCTCCAGCATCGGTTCGATCCTCGGATCGTGCCCGCGCCAGTTCCGGTAAAGTTCAGCTAAATCAGTGCTGTTGCCGCGCGACAAAATCGCCTCGCGGAATGTCTGTCCGTTTTCGCGCGTCAAACCACCCTGCTCGACAAACCACTGGTAGCCATCGTCCGCCAGCATCTGCGTCCAGAGATAGGCGTAATAGCCCGCCGCGTAGCCGCCGCCGAAGATATGGGCAAAATAGCTGCTGCGATAGCGCGGCGGTACGGCTGGAAGATCCAGCCCTTCTTTTTTCAACGCGGCGGCTTCAAAGGCTTCCACGTCTTCAATGGGCTCATGAATGCCGTGCCAGTTCATATCCAGCAGCGCGGCGCTCAGCAGTTCCGTCATGTCATAACCCTTATTAAACTGGGTCGCATTGAGCATTTTTTCCCGCAGCGCATCCGGCATCGGCTCGCCGGTTTGATAATGGCGGGCAAAGTGCGCAAACACCTGCGGATGGCTGGCCCAGTGTTCATTGATCTGCGACGGGAATTCAACGAAATCACGCGGCGTGTTGGTGCCTGAAAGCGTGGCATAGCGCTGGCTGGCAAACAGGCCATGTAGCGTATGGCCAAACTCGTGGAACAGGGTAATCACATCATCCCAGGAGATCAGCGCGGTCTGCCCGTTCGCTGGTTTTTGATAGTTGCAGACGTTATAAATCACCGGACGCGCGGCAAACTCGTAAGACTGCTCAACAAAATTCCCCATCCACGCCCCGCCCGCTTTGGAATCACGCGCGAAAAAGTCGCCGTAGAACAGCGCCATGCCTTCACCCGTGTGGTCGAAAATCTCCCACACGCGAACGTCCGGGTGATAAACCGGAATATCGAAACGCTCGACAAAGCGGATACCGAACAACTGCGTGGCGGTCCAGAATACGCCATCTTCCAGCACGGTATTGAGCGCGAAATAGGGTTTGATCTGCGACTCATCCAGCGCGTATTTCGCTGAACGCACGCGTTCGGCATAAATCGCCCAGTCCCAGGCCTGCACCGTAAAACCGCCCTGCTCGTCGTCAATGACCTTCTGAATATCCGCCTGCTCCAGCGCGGCCCTGCTGCGCGCCGCAGGAACTATCCCGCGCATGAATTCGAGCGCGGCATCCGGCGTTTTCGCCATCTGATCGGCAATGCTCCAGCTGGCATAGTTGTCAAAGCCGAGCAGCTGCGCCTGTCTTGCCCGCAACGCGGTAAGCCGACGGATCAGGTCGCGCGTATCGTTTTCGTCGCCTTTTTGAGTGCGTTCCCAGCCCGCGCTAAACAGCTTTTTACGGGTCTCGCGCAAAGACAGCGCCGCCAGCGCGGGCTGTTGCGTGGTATTCAGAAGCGGGATCAGCCAGCGATCCGTCAGCCCTTTTTCTGCGGCAGCATGAGCCGCGGCAGCAATCTCCTCCGCACTGAGTCCGTCAAGCTGGTGAACATCATCCACCACCAGCCCTCCCGCCTTGTTCGCCGCCAGCAGGCGCTGGTTGAACTGGCTGGTCAGGGTGGCGGCTTCGGTATTCAGGGCTTTCAGCTCGGCTTTTTCATCGGCGTTCAGACGCGCGCCCGCAAGAACAAAGTGCTGATACGTCTCCTCCGTCAGTCGGCGGGATTCGGCATCCAGCGTGTCGCGATCCTGCCAGACGGCTTCCACGCGGGCGAAAAGCGTATCGTTTAGCCAGATATCGTTCGCCAGCCCGGCCAGTTCGGTGGAGAACTGCTCGTCC
This sequence comes from Enterobacter sp. CM29, assembly GCF_013179605.1. NCBI lineage: Bacteria > Pseudomonadati > Pseudomonadota > Gammaproteobacteria > Enterobacterales > Enterobacteriaceae > Enterobacter > Enterobacter sp. CM29. Next base: position 7,631 of record NZ_JABMCU010000103.1, read on the forward strand.
AGTGCCTGAAGATAATCGTTGGTGTGTGCGGACGTCATGGCGAAGAACACGCTGCTGACGCGCGACAGCATGGCCCCGCTCTTTTCCAGCGCCAGCACGGTGTTGTTGAAGTCCGGCACGGCGCTCTGCGCGATAATCGCGTCAATATCTGCACGCTTGAGGCGCATTGCTTCATCAAACGCCGGGCGATAGTGGCTGTCTTCTATCACATCAAAACGCGGAGCCTGATAAGGCAGCAGGCTAACGTCAAAGAAAGGGTTGTTGACCGACATCGTTTACTCCTGAGCACGGTATTTCTCACCAGAGTAGGCCAGCCTGCTCCGGCCTGCAATGGCGTCATACAAATGTTGCCTTAACGATGTGCCCGAGTGCGTGCTATGGTAGTACAACACAAAAAGCGTTGAGGAACAGTGAGATGATTATATTAGTTACCGGGGCGACAGCAGGTTTTGGTGAAAGCATCACGCGTCGCTTCGTCGCCAACGGACATAAGGTGATTGCAACGGGTCGTCGTCAGGAGCGTCTCCAGGAATTGAAAGACGAGCTGGGCGACAGCATCCTGACCGCACAGCTGGACGTGCGCAACCGCGCCGCCATTGAAGAGATGATTGCCAACCTGCCTGCCGAATGGCGTGAAATCGACGTGCTGGTCAATAACGCTGGCCTGGCGCTGGGCATGGAGCCTGCCCACAAAGCCAACGTGGAAGACTGGGAGAACATGATCGACACCAACAACAAAGGCCTGGTGTACATGACCCGCGCCGTGCTGCCGGGCATGGTTGAACGTAACCGTGGTCATATCATTAATATCGGTTCCACCGCAGGCAGCTGGCCTTACGCGGGCGGCAACGTCTATGGCGCAACCAAGGCCTTTGTACGCCAGTTTAGCCTGAACCTGCGCACCGACCTGCACGGTACCGCGATTCGCGTGACCGATGTTGAGCCGGGTCTGGTCGGTGGAACGGAATTCTCCAACGTGCGTTTCAAAGGCGATGACGCGAAAGCGGATAAAACCTATGAAAATGCGAATGCGCTGACGCCGGAAGATATCACCGAAACCGTCTGGTGGGTCGCGACGCTGCCGAAGCATGTCAACATCAACACGGTTGAGATGATGCCCGTCAGCCAGACCTATGCCGGACTCAGCGTGCATCGCGGGTAATTCACCCTTCCCGGCCTGCGGGCCGGGTATGTGATGACGGGTAAAAGAATGGTAGTATGTTCAGGTTAACTCTCTGAGAAATCACAACCCATGGCCGCTGAATCGCAACTTAATCCTACCCAGCCTGTAAATCAGCAAATTTATCGCATCTTACGCCGTGATATCGTTCGCTGCCTGATCCCACCGGGAACGCCACTCTCAGAAAAAGAGGTTTCGGTACGTTTTGACGTTTCTCGTCAGCCCGTGCGCGAGGCGTTTATTAAGCTCGCAGAAAACGGCCTTATCCAGATCCGCCCTCAGCGCGGCAGCTATGTAAATAAAATTTCGCTTTCGCAGGTACGGAATGGCTGTTTTGTTCGCCAGGCCATTGAGTGCGCCGTTGTGCGTCGCGCCGCGTCGCTCATCAACGATAACCAGTGCTACCTGCTGGAGCAAAACCTGCATCAGCAACGCATTGCCATCGACCGCAAACAGCTGAACGACTTTTTCCAGCTGGACGACGAATTTCACCAGAAACTGGCGCAGATCGCCGAGTGCCAGCTCGCGTGGGATACCGTCGAAAACATCAAAGCTACCATTGACCGCGTGCGCTACATGAGCCTCGACCATGTTTCTCCGCCAGAGATGTTGCTGCGCCAGCATCACGATATTTTCAGCGCACTGGAAAAACGCGACGTGGAAGCCGTAGATAAAGCGATGACGCTTCACCTCCAGGAAATTAGCGAGTCAGTTCAGTTAATTCGTCAGGAAAACCGCGAGTGGTTCAGCGAAGAATAAAACCTCGCCGCCCCCTTTCGGTTGCGGCGAAGTGATTAGCGGACCACTAATACCGGAATAGTGGCGTAGCGCAGGATAGTTTCAGCATTCGAGCCCAGCAGATGTGTTGTCATGCTCGGGTTTCTTGATCCGATAACAATAACGTCATATTTCCCCTCTTTGCTGAGCTGGATGATTTCATCGCGTACGTTGCCGAAACGTACTTCACAATCAATATTTTCCGGGGACATATCAAAGAGCCGTTTCAGTGCCTTCATCTTCTTATCCGACTCGGCGGTCATATACTCTTCGAACTTCTTAATATCGGCATTGAACCCCCGCAGTAACGAACGGCTGCTGTTAGGGAGAATGTTGACCAGGGTGATCGTCGCGCCTTCCGATTTCGCGAGGTTGACCGCGTGGCGTACCGCTTTATCGCTTAGATCCATTTCAAACACGTCAACAGGCATCAAAATTTTCTTATACATAAGCCTGACTCCTTTTCCGATGAAGGGTTATTTTCTGCCTCCAGAATGGCATTGTGGATATAAACAAAGCCTAAACACTTGCGTCTGGAAACTATCAATTAAGGAAAATAACTGTCCGCTTTGTAAAGCGGTGTCCTGAACCGTCAACGCCATCAGGAAATAAGAAAAAAGTGTGAGCTTGATCAAAAGCAAATAATTTCGTTAAAGAGAGGCGTATTAATAGTGCCCCGTGAACGGCAGCCGTTGAATTAGCGCCGTAACGGATAAGTGCGAGAGGAGAAAATACCATGATGACATACGACCGTAACCGAAATGCAATCACCACTGGCAGCCGCGTCATGATTAGCGGCACAGGTCAGTTCGGCGTGATTAAAGCGATCCACAGCGACGGCCTTAATGCCGAGCAGGTGCGTCGTGGTAAAACGGTTGAAGTGGAAGGATGCGAAGGTAAGTTCGAACCGATTGAGCTGATTCGCCTGGGGATGCACTAAGCTGTGCCCCGACATGCCGCCGCGAACGGCGGCATGTCAAAGCGTTAAAGCCGGGTGGCGTACTCAGCAACCGTGGCCTTCGCGCCTTTTTGCAGCAACGTTTGATAGGCCTGCATGACGGCAGCCACGAATACCGTGTCCTTCGGCAGCTCGTTACCGAAAATAGCCTCAATGCCCAACAGCGCGCTAACGCGGCTTTCACCTTCAGCGCTACCGTTTACCGCCGCCTGAATCACCGCCAGCTGTGGATCGCTCACCTCAATCGCGTTACCCTGCTCATCCACACCGCCGACATAACGCATCCAGCCCGCCACGCCCAGGGCCAGCAGCGGGAAGGGTTTCTGGTGGACAAGGTGCCAGCGCACGGAATCGAGCATGCGCTGCGGCAATTTCTGGCTACCGTCCATGGCGATTTGCCAGGTGCGGTGACGCAGGGCCGGATTGCTGTAACGCGCAATCAGCTGGTCGGCATAACGACCCAAATCCACGCCCCGCACTTTCAACGTCGGCGCCTGCTCTATCAGCATCAGCGCATGCGCGGCTGCGCGATAATGTTCATCTTCCATGCAGTCGTTAATGTGCTGATAACCGGCCAGATAGCCGAGATAGGCCAGGAACGAGTGGCTGCCGTTAAGCATTCGCAGCTTCATCTCTTCAAACGGAATGACATCAGAAACCAGCTCCGCACCGGCCTTTTCCCACTGGGGACGTCCGGCAACAAAATTATCTTCCACCACCCACTGGCGGAACGGCTCGCAGGCGACACCTGCCGGATCGCGTACGCCAGTCAGCTGTTCGATTTTATCCAGCGTATCAGCCGTGACGGCGGGCACAATGCGGTCCACCATCGTTGACGGGAAGGTGACGTTCGCTTCGATCCAGTCCGCCAGTTCGCCGTCTACGGCGCGCGCGTAGGCACAGGTCACATTGCGCATCGCGTGGCCGTTCTCCGGCATGTTATCGCATGACATCACGCTGAATGCCGGTAGCCCCGCCGCCTTGCGACGCGCCAGCGCCTCAACCACCACGCCCGGCGCAGATTTAGGCTGATGCGGGTTTTGCAGGTCTGCAACGATTAACGGATGATCGAACATCAGTTGTCCGGTTGCCGGGGAGTGGCAATATCCTTTCTCGGTGATGGTCAGGGAAACAATGGCGACCTGCGGCTCGCACAGCGCCGCCAGCACGGTTTCCAGCCCGTCGATCTGCGCATGCAGCGCGTTTTTGACGACGCCGACCACGCGCGCCGTCCACGCATCGGCAGACATCTCTGCCACGGTATAAAGGTTATCCTGTGCCTTCAGATCGGCGATCTGCTGTTCGCCGCCAATCAGGTTAACTTCGCAGTAACCCCAGTCGCTGCCCTGTTCTGCGGCGAGTATATCGGTGTACACCGCCTGGTGCGCACGGTGAAACGCGCCAAACCCTAAATGAACAATGCGTGCCTTGAGGCTGTCGCGATCGTATTGAGGATGCGTTGCCTTCGCCTGTAATAACCGGTTTTCCATGATTGAGACTCGTTAATTAATGAAAGCTGTGATCCACTGCCGCTTCCTTTTAAGAGCGGCAGCGCCTGCTGACTACACCAACTAGAATGGCAGTCGGAGTCAAAAAACGCTGCCATTAACCATACTGATACATCGTTTTCAGATCTTGATTTACATTAACTTTTCGCCATGTGGTGTGACATCAGTAAAAAGTTGTGTGACAGGTAACACAAGATGTAAACCACTAGCGGCGTGAAGAGAGCGCGCCGTAGGCTACCGATTCCTTATGAGGAGCCTCCGCAGCATCTTCGGCTTCACTCAAATCGCGGTCGCGCACTTCCGGCATCAGCAACGCGGAGACCAGCCCAATCAGCGAGTACGCCACCAGCATCACCACAATCGGCCACCAGGACCCGGTCATGTTGCAGAAGATCCCCGCCAGCACCGGACCAAAGCCTACAGCTACCAGCCCGCCCGCCTCTTTCGAAATGGCCATGCGGGTAAAGCGGTTCCGCGAACCAAACATCTCTGCCATGGTGATGTTTTCCAGCGCGAACAGCCCGAGCACCGCAAAGTTATGAATAACGATGATAGAGAGCATAATCACGCCCGGCGCGTAACTCTTATCGACGATAATCGACAGCATCGGGTAAGCCAGAATAATGGCTGAAATGTTAAGGAGGATATACGGCAGACGGCGCCCCACTTTATCGGACAGCCAGCCCAGCAGCGGGATGGAGAGGAAGCCGAGAATCGAACTGATCATCAGCGCATCGGTTGGGATCGCCTTATCAAACAACAGCGTCTGCACCAGATATCCGGCAAGGAAAGTCTGAATCAAACCTGAGTTGCCGGCCTGACCAAAGCGTAGCCCCGTCGCCAGCCAGAACGATTTGCTCTTAAACATCGCGCCTAATGAGGTATCCTGCGCAGCAACCGGCGCAATGGTTTCAGCGTCGTTAACCTTCTCAAACACCGGGCTCTCTTTAAGGTTCATACGCAGCCAGATGGCGAAGATCATCACCACCACGCTGGCGAGGAACGGCACGCGCCAGCCCCAGGCAATAAGTTCTTCACGATCGAGGGCAAAGAACATCACGGCCCAGATCGCCGTGGCGCTCAGCGTCCCGCAGTTGGTTCCCATGGCCACCAGCGAGGAGATGATGCCGCGTTTACCCTTCGGCGCGTACTCCGCCAGCATGGTACCTGCGCCGGAGATTTCTGCCCCCGCGCCCAGCCCCTGAATAATACGCAGCGTCACCAGCAGCACCGGTGCGAAAATCCCGATCTGCGCGTAGGTTGGCAGGACGCCGATTAAGGTGGTGCAGATCCCCATCATGGTGATGGTGATAAACAGCACCTTTTTGCGGCCAATTCTGTCTCCCATTCTGCCGAAGATAAATGCCCCGACGATACGCGCGATGTAGCCTGCCCCATAGGTCCCCATCGCCAGGATCAGCGCCATGGCCGCGGATTGTTCAGGGAAGAAAATTTCATGGAATACCAGCGCGGCGCCAAGGGAGTAAAGCTGAAAATCCATAAACTCCAGGGCGGTGCCCAGCCAGCCGGATACGGCGGCTTTCACCAGGTCTGACGTACTTCTTTGAGGTTGTGCTTGAGTCATAATGGCTATCTCTGCAAGGTAAGATGCGTACCACTGAGAGCCTGTCTTCGCAGGCTCTTAACCGCGTGAATTATTATTGGTCGAACGTGAGCAAGACTTTGCAGCACTGCCGCTGGTCTTTTTCAAACAGTTCGATGGAGTCTGTAACGTGGTGATAGTCAAATGTATGGGTGACCAGTTTTTCAGGGTCGATTAGCCCTTTTTCCAGCCAGTCAATGACCACCGGAAATTTGTTGGCATTCAGGCGCGAAGAGAAGATCGACAGCTCTTTGCCGGTGATCCCCTGTTGCACGATCTGGCTCGGGTCGCTGGAGAAGCCCATCAGCACGATGCGCGCCGCCGGAGACGCCAGCGTAATCGCTTCCTGCAAAATGGACGGATGACAGGCAGCATCGATGATTAACGTCGGCTTGATGCCTTTTTCATCCAGCGCGGCCTGTAACGAATGCTCGCTGTTGTTGAAGACCCAGTCTGCGCCGCTGCGTTGCGCCATCCCCAGCCGCTCATCAATGCGATCCACCACGATGACCTGCTTCACCTTGTAAACGCCCTTCAGCGCCTGCACGGTGACCAGCCCCATCGGGCCTGCGCCGTAGATCAGCGCCACGTCCTGTTCGGTGGGTTTCGCCTGCCCCGTCACGTTGGCGGCAATGGTGAAAGGCTCAACCATCACCGCGTGTTTGTCAGGGATCGCATCCGGAATGTGCCAGGCATTTTTCGCCGGCACGACGGCGTATTCGCTGAAGCCGCCGTCACGGTGGACGCCCAGCACCACCAGCGAGGTACAAACGTTCGGTTTTCCGACGGAACACGGGTAGCAGTGCCCGCAGCTGATCACCGGATCCACAGACACGCGCTGGCCCAGTCGGGTGCTCTCCACGCCTTCGCCAACCGCGTCTATTTCGCCAAAGAACTCGTGACCGATTACCCGCGGGTATTTCGCAAACGGGTTATGCCCGCGATAGATATGGCTGTCTGAACCGCAGATACCGGCGAGCTTAATTCTGACGCGGACGTCGCCTGCGCCCGGCAACGGGAGAGGACGCTCCTCAATCACCAGCGCATTCGGCTGTTGGATCACTACGCTTTTCATCATTCGCTCCTCGTTTACCAGTTCCAGAGGGTGCCGTCTTCCAGACGGGCCACCGGCAGACAGGCCGGTTCGTACGGGTATTTCGCTGCCAGCTTCTCATCAAACTCAATGCCCAGCCCTGGCTTGTCGCCCGGGTGCATATAGCCGTTATCGAAGCGCCAGCTGTGCGGGAACACTTCCAGCATCTGCTCTGAATACCCCATATACTCCTGCACGCCAAAGTTCGGTACCCACAGGTCAAAATGCAGCGCCGCGGCGTGGCAAATCGGCGACAGATCCGACGGGCCGTGTGAGCCGGTGCGCACCTGGTAGAGTGAGGCAAAGTCAGCAATGCGACGCATCCCGGTGATGCCGCCCGCATGGGTTATGGTGGCGCGGATATAGTCAATGAGCTGCTCTTCAATCAGCTGCTTGCAGTCCCAGATGCTGTTGAACACTTCCCCCACCGCAATGGGCGTGACGGTGTGCTGGCGGATCAGGCGGAAACACTCCTGGTTTTCAGCGGGAGTCGGGTCTTCCATCCAGAACAGGCGGTACTCTTCAATGCTTTTGCCGAATCGCGCCGCTTCGATGGGCGTCAGACGGTGGTGCATGTCGTGAAGGAGATGTTCGTTGAAGCCGAACTGACTGCGCACTGCGTCGAACAGTTTCGGCGTGAAGTCGAGGTATTTCTCGGTGGACCAAAGCTGCTCGTCCGGCCAGTCGCCCTTGGTTGCAGGCTCATACGCCAGCCCTTTTCCTTTAGACATACCATAGGTGGTTTTCATCCCCGGCACGCCGCACTGCACGCGAATAGCCTTGAAGCCCATCTCTTTATGACGGGCATAATCTTCCAGTACGTCGTCAATGGTGTGCCCGGTGGTATGACAATAAACCATCACCCCTTCCCGGGAGGCTCCGCCCAGAAGTTGATAGAGCGGCATGTTCGCGGCTTTCGCTTTGATGTCCCACAGCGCCATATCCACGGCAGAAATCGCTGACATGGTGACCGGGCCACGACGCCAGTACGCGCCTTTATAGAAGAACTGCCAGATATCTTCGATGCGGTGCGCATCGCGGCCAATCAGCTGAGGGCACAGGTGATCTTTCAGGTAGGAGGCAACGGAAAGTTCAC
>NZ_JABMCU010000104.1:0-15481 GCF_013179605.1 Enterobacter sp. CM29
CGCACCAATCAGCGGCGCCAGCATCAGACGCGCCAGCAGACGGCGCGCGCCGAGCATTTTTGCCAGCAATGGCGCAAACAGGCCGATAAAACCGATGATGCCGACGGCGTTAACCAGTAACGCGCTCAGCACAATCGCCAGGGTCAGGGCCGCCAGACGGGCCAGCGACAGCGCCAGCCCGAGATTGCGCGCCACGCCGTCATCGAGGCCCATCAGCGTGAGCGGACGCAGCAGCAGCAGCGTCAGCACTACGCCGCCGAACAGCTGCGGCCACAGACGCTGGACGATACTCCAGTCGGTCTGGGTGAGCGTGCCGGTACTCCACATAAACATGCTTTGCAGCTGGTCGTGGTGAAACAGCACCAGCAGCTGGTTGATCGCCCCACAGTAGAGGCTGACGACCAGCCCCGCGAGGATCAGCGTGACCGGTGAGAGACGTTTTCCCCAGGCTACGCCAAAGACCAGCGCACCGACCACGCATGCACCTGCCAGCGCGGCAAACTGCGAGGTTAACGCTCCCGGCAGGGTCCAGAGCGTGGTGATGGTGATCCCCAGCTGAGCCCCCGTCGCCACGCCCAGCGTGGTTGGCTCCGCCAGCGGGTTACGTAGCACCTGCTGAAACAGTACGCCCACCAGTCCCAGTCCCGCCCCGACCAGCAGGGAGATAGCCAGACGCGGCAGCAGGCTGTAGTGGAACAGCATTTGCTGAATATTGTCGATATCCGGTGCGGCAAACGCGGCTGCCCACTGATCGCGCGGTAACGCCGTGGTCAGGTTAAAGCCGGTTAATGCCAGGGCAGCCAGAAAAATGAGCGCTAACAGTAACATCGGGAAACGGGCCATACGCGTGCTCATGCCTTGCCTCCCAGTGCATTGTCCAGAACGCGGGCAAAATGCATGGCCGACAGCGTCGCGCCGTAGAACCATACCGCTGGCGCGCGCAGGAAGCGCTGCTCGCGGACGAACGGCATTGCCTGCCAGAGCGGAGTCGCCATCAGGGTTTGCATTTCGCGCTCATTGCCGTGGTCAAAGCACAGCACGTCCACATCACGAAACGCCGCCAGGCGGTCAATCCCCACGGCGGTACTGCCCCAGAATGTCATCTCGCCTTCCCAGGCATTGCGAATGCCAAAGCTGTCGAGTACTTCCTGGAACAGACAGTTATTTCCAAAGACCAGCATATGGCGGGCATCCAGCAGGGTCACCATCAGCAAAGGCCGATCGCCACGGTGGGCAAAGCGCGGCTTAAGGGAATCAATCAGCGCATCAAATTCATCGAGATGTTTTTTCGCCTCAGCCTCACGGTTGAGGAACTGCGCCATCTCGTGGATGGAATTTTTTGCCATGGTCAGCGGCTTTTTACCGTCGCTAAAGGAAAAGCCCCGTCCGGGCGCAATCTTCGCCATGGTCTCTTCCGACGGGCCATACCCCGCAGACCAGAATAAATAAGACGGTTTCATCTGGGTGAGAAGCTCAAGGTTCGGCTCCGTACGCAGACCGATGTCGATGACGGAGTCTGGCAGTTTTGGCTCATTCACCCACAGGGTGTAGTTGGGAATATCGGCCACGCCGTAAGGCGTCACGCCCAGCGCCATCATCAGTTCGACGGGCAACCACTCCAGCGCCACGATGCGGTGCGGATCGACTGCGGCAGCGCGGGCCGGGCCCATCTTTAACAGCAGCGGTGAGAGCGCCATGGCCGTTAGCAGGCGACGGCGGCTAAGTAATGTTGGATCCAGCATCAGTAGACAAAGCTCACGGGTGCAGCCCCGGCCGGGTGAGGCAGAATGCCCATAGGAATACCGTAGATATGTTCCAGCGTTTCGCTGCGCATCAGTTCGGCAGGCGTACCCTGAGCGATCATTTCACCGCCGCGCAGCGCTACCAGATAGTCGCAGTAGCGTGCCGCCATGTTGATATCATGCAGAACGGCAATCACCGTCAGGCCGCGCTGCTGGCTTAAGCGATGCACCAGCGCCAGGACGTCAACCTGATGAGCAATATCCAGCGCTGAAGTGGGTTCGTCGAGCAGCAGGCAGCGGCTGTCCTGCGCCACCAGCATTGCGATCCATGCGCGCTGACGCTCGCCACCGGACAGGCTATCCACCAGACGGTGCGCCAGCGGTTTTAACCCAACCAGCGCGATCGCCTCTTCCACTTTCTCTCTGTCAGCAACGCCAAAACGCCCGAGCGCACCGTGCCACGGATAACGTCCAATCGCCACCAGCTCGCGCACCGTCATCCCCTCCGCCTGCGGCAACTGCTGCGGCAGATAGGCCACCTTGCGGGCAAAGGCCTTACTGCTCCAGCTCGCCAGCGGCTGGTCATCCAGCAGAATGTCGCCCTCGGACGGCGGCTGATGACGGCCCAGCATCTTCAGCAGCGTCGATTTACCGGAACCATTGTGCCCGATTAAACCGGTCACTTTACCTGCGGGAAACGTCAAAGAGAGCGGATGCAGCAAGGTGCGCCCGGGTACGCGAAAGGAGAGATTGTTGAGCGTGAAGGTGGAGTCGGATTGCGTTTTAGTATCCTGCATGTCAGCCAACTTAAATAAAAAGGGCACGGCGAACCGTGCCCATAAAGAGGTTAGAAGCGGAAGGTCGCCGTGGCAACAACCTGGCGTCCTGCTCCCCAGTAGCATGCATACTCGCTGTAGCAGCTGGAGACGTATTCACGATCAAAGATGTTGTTCACGTTGACGCCGACGGAAGAGCCCGGCAGACCGAAGCGCGCCAGATCGTATTTCACGGTCGCATCCGCCAGGGCATAACCCGCGACGTTAAAGGACTCATAGGCTTTAGGCGACGCTGAGGAGTAGTACGTCACCGTGTTACCGATGTAGCGAGCACCCGCACCAACGGTCAGGCCACTTAGCGCCGTCTCGTGGAAGGTGTAATCCGCCCACAGTGATGCCATGTTGCGCGGTACTTCTGCCGGACGACGACCTTCATACCAGGTATCGTGGGTGTATTCCGCATCGGTGTAGCTGTAGGCCGCCGTCACGTTCACGTTAGCCGACACCGCCGCTTTCGCTTCCAGCTCAAAGCCACGGGAGCGAATTTCACCGCCCTGCACGCTAAAGCCGCTGGTCGGGTTCGCCGGATCGGCGGTCAGGTTATTGTTCTTGGTCAGCTGGTATACCGCTGCCGTCACTACAACAGGCAGATCTTTTGGAACATACTTCACGCCCGCTTCATACTGCTTGCCACGCGCCGGATCGAACGGTTTACCACCCTGAGTAGTGCCAGAGAGCGGTTCGAAAGATTCACTGTAGCTGAAGTATGGTGTAATCCCGTTGTCGAACAGGTAGTTAATCCCCCCGCGCCAGGTAAATGCCTGATCGTTAATTTCCGCGGTGGTTCCGTTATTACGGTTAAAGGCAGACGTTTTCGCAAAGTCATAGCGGCCACCCAAGGTGAGTACCCACTTATCCCATTCAGCCTGATCCTGCGCATAGAGCCCGGTCTGCTCCTGACGATTGAGCATGGCATACGGGAAGTTCACATTGACGTTCGCATTGCCGTGCTGAGGATTGTTCATGCTGATCGGATCGGCGGTGCCGTAGTCAGCATCAATGTCATTTCGCATACGAAGGTAATCCACTCCCGTCAGCAGGGTATGGTCAACGGCGCCGGTCGCGAATTTCGACTGGAGCTGTGTATCAACCGTGAACGAGTTGAGATCTTCATCTGAGCGCACGTAGGCACGGCTGATCTGGGCCGGGGCGATATAGCCGTTACCGTAAACTGAACGGTACAGCGTGTTGATTTTGGTATAACGCAGGTTCTGACGCACGGTGAAGGTGTCGTTGAATTCATGCGCGAAGCTGTAACCCACCATTTTCTGACGACGGGAGATCTTATTGTCTTCATCACCTTCGTTGAAGTCGGTCGGCAGTTTGTGCGCTTTTCCGTTAGCATCATAGTAAGGCACAACGGTACCTTCACGTGGCAGCCAGCCGTAGTAACCCGCATCCGGATCGCTCTGGAAGTTGCTCAGGAAGGTGAAATCGGTTTTATCATCAGGACGCCAGCTGAAAGACGGCGCAATCGCGTAACGAGTAGATTTCACCATTTCCTGCTGCGCGTTCTCACTACGTCCCAGACCGGTCAGACGGTAGGACCACACGCCGTCATCGTCAATCGCGTCGCTGAAATCAAACCCCGTCTGCCAGAGGTTATCCGTCCCCATTTTGAACTGAATTTCTTTCAACGGTTCCGTGGTTGGACGCTTGCTGACCATACTCACTACGCCGCCCGGATGGCTTTTGCCATACAGTACAGACGTCGGGCCACGCAGCAGCTCTACGCGCTCAAGGAAGTATGGGTCCATCGACGCTTCAGAGTAGTTGTCTCCCTGCAACTTCATACCATCCAGATACTGGTTGGTATTCACGGTGCTGGAGGTCGTGAAACCACGAATCGAAACCACATCGTAAGTTGTTGAGGCGCCGCGCGTTGCGAAAACGCTTGGGGTGTAGGCCAGGGCCTGTTTAACCGTCCCCGGCTGTTTCATGTCCATCTCTTCACGAGTCACAACAGAAATAGACTGCGGGGTTTTCTCAATGGGTGTATCGGTTTTCGTCGCCGTTGCAGTGCGTTTTGCCGCAATCGTCGGTGCAGGACCCCAGGCACTTTCCTGTGCAGCCGGTGCGGCAGTCACGGTGATGGTTTCTTCTTTCTTGGGGGTTTCAGCGGCTTGTGCATAAGCAGACATGCCGGCAACCGCTGTGGCTACGACGGCTGCGATTTTACGCAGCGACGTGTTAATTGGCTGAGCAGTATTGGAAAGCGCCATGATGGATCTCTGATGAAAAAGGTGAATGATAACGTAAACGAGAATTATTATTATGACCGCAGAATAATATGCGAAACGCTGACGGCATAGCAAGCGATATGCGGCCCTACAAGAATTGAGGGTTTAAGAAATAATCAACGGAAAACGGGTCGTTAATAAGGATTGAAAACAGGGTTAAGGAAATGAGTTGCTGAGGTGAAAAAATACCCCCTTCCAGGGAAGGGGGTGTCATAAGGGCTAGTTGCCGCCGAACATATCCTTGATCCAGCCGGCGACGCCGTCGCTGTCTTTCTTCTCGTTCTGCTGCTGCGGCTGTTGCTGCTGCGGCTGCTGAGGCTGAGAAAACTGATCGAACGGGTTACCTGTCGGTTCTTCTGGCTGGCTTTGCTGGCACAGCGCATCCGGGTTGGTCGTCCAGACCGGCAGCGAACGCACGCCGCCGCCACAGATGAAGTTACCCGAGCTGTCCACGCCCATATCGACGATATCTTCCGGGGCAACGAGGTTCAGCGGCACCGGAGACTGATTGGCCAGATAGCGCTGGTAAATCGACATCGCGCCGCTCGCACCATACAGTTTGGTCGGCTGGTTGTTATCGCGGCCCACCCAGGTGATCACCACTTCACGGCCATCAATACCGGCGAACCAGGTATCGACGTTGTTGTTGGTAGTCCCGGTTTTACCTGCCAGATGCAGACCAGGATACTTCGCCCCCAGCTGACGCCCGGTACCGCGCTGGACCACCTGCTGCATGGTCCACAGCGTCATATAGGCCGCCTGCGCCGGAACAGCGCGCTCCGCCTGCGGGAAGCTCTGATACAGCACGGAGCCATCTTCGGCAATCACCGAACGCAGGGCGGAAAGCGGCGCTCGGTTACCACCGCTGGCGATGGTCTGGAACGCCTGGGCCACTTCGATTGGCGTCAGGTTAAGCGCCCCCAGGATCATCGCTGGCACAGGGTGCAGCTGATCTTTCGGTACGCCCAGCTTCTGCCAGGTGTCGGTGATGGCGGGGAGGCCCAGCGCCATGCCGAGGTTAACAGTCGGCACGTTCATCGAGCGGGTTAACGCATCCACCAGCATCACCTGGCCGCTGAACTGCTTATCATCGTTCTGCGGAGACCACACCTGGCCGTTAGGCTGGCGCAGGGAGATTGGCGCATCGGCAATCCAGGTGTTCAGTCGATAGAGATTCGGCTGGCTCAGCGCGGTCAGATAGGTCGCCGGTTTTGCCAGTGAACCAATCGAACGACGCGCCTGCATCGCGCGGTTATAGCCCGCATACTGCGGCTCGGCGCCGCCCACCATGGCGCGAACTTCGCCGGTGTTGCGATCAACTACCACCATCGCGGTTTCCAGATCGCTCAGCTTACGCTGCTTCTTCAGAACCGGAATACCTTCAACCGCCGCTTTTTCTGCCGCATCCTGCGCCACGGAGTCAAAGGTGGTGAAGATCTTCACCCCGGAGAGATCTTTCACTTTATCTCCGAGCTTAGACTGCAACTCCTGACGTACCATCTGCATAAAGGCAGGCTGCGGAGAGATTACCCCACCGCGCGGCTGAACGCCCAGCGGACGCGCGCTCAGCATGTCGTACAGCTCCTGGTCAATCACCTGCTGTTGTTGCAGCAGACGCAGCACCAGGTTACGACGCTCCAGCGCCAGTTTCGGGTTACGCCACGGGTTGTAGATCGACGCGCCTTTTACCATGCCCACCAGCAGCGCCTGCTGGTCAAGGCTCAGCTCTTCTACCGGACGGCCAAAGTAGTACAGGCTCGCCAGCGGGAAGCCGCGGATCTCGTTATCGCCGCTCTGACCGAGGTACACCTCGTTCATGTACAGCTCAAGAATACGATCCTTGCTGTAGCGCGCATCCATCAGCACGGCCATGTACGCTTCGTTGGCTTTACGCCAGTAAGAGCGCTCGCTGGAGAGGAACAGGTTTTTCACCAGCTGCTGGGTCAGGGTACTCGCCCCCTGCACCGTACGCCCCGCGGTCAGGTTAGCCAGTACCGCACGACCAATGGAGTAGAGGCTAATCCCGTCGTGCTCGTAGAAGTGGCGGTCTTCGGTTGCCAGCAGGGTATCCACCAGCAGATCCGGGAAGCCGTTACGCGCCACGAACAGGCGCTGTTCGCCGTTTGCGGACGACAGCATGGTGATGAGACGCGGATCGAGACGGAAGAAACCGAACTGGCGATCGTTATCCATGTTCTCAATGGTTTCCAGGCGATCGCCGTCAAAGGTCAGACGCGCGCGCACCTGCCCCTCTTTACTGTCCGGGAAGTCGAACGGACGGCGGATCATCTCAATGCTTTTCGCCTGGACGGTAAATTCACCCGGACGGGTCATTTTCGTGACCTGACGATACTGCGTGGCTTGCAGCAGCTTCACCATCTCATTCTTGCTGATGGACATGTCCGGCTCAAGGTTCACCATGCGGCCGTACACTGCCGCAGGCAATTGCCAGACTTTCCCGTCGATACGGCTGCGGATCTTCTGATCCAGATAAACGCCGTAAATCGCGATCAGGACAACAAAAACAATAAACAGCTTCAGCAGCAGCCAGAACCAGCCGCGCTTACCACGAGGCTTACGCCCTTTGCCTTTCCCTTTACGCGGCATCGGTTCTTCATCCTCATAATCGTCTTCATAGTCATCGTCATACTCCTCATCTCTGAGGCGACGACGGCTTACCTTTTCTTTCGCCGGACGCGTCGGCTTTCCCTTACGTCCTATTGGCTCGCGGTCATTCCCCGCCATGCTTTTTCTCCGCAACATTCAGGCGCAAAGGCCAGATTTTCTTATCTTGCACAGGTCAGTGAAAGAAGAAATCTCTCAAAATAAACAGCAAGACTTTCCTGACAGGAAAGTCTTTAGTGTTTTCTCCCTCTCCCTGTGGGAGAGGGCCGGGGTGAGGGCATCAGGCCGCACTTTCCCCATTACGAATATTTCTTCGTGCGCCGTGTCGGCGCGGTATTCGCCGGATCGTCCGGCCAGACGTGTTTGGGATATCGCCCCTTCATCTCTTTCTGCACTTCACGATAGCTCCCCGCCCAGAACGCACCCAGATCGCGGGTGATCTGCAAGGGACGATGCGCAGGCGAAAGCAGCTCAAGCACTAACGGCACGCGCCCTTCAGCGATGGACGGCGTGGTGGCCTCACCAAACATCTCCTGCATCCGAACCGCCAGCGCTGGCGGATTATCCTCATGATAACGAATGGCAATCCGGCTCCCGGTTGGCACAGTGTAATGCCCAGGCAGTTCACTATCCAGACGTTGACGTAACGACCAGTCCAGTAAATTCTGTAACGCTGCCTTAACATCAAGCGCCTTAAGGGTGCGCAGGGAGTGTACGCCGCTCATCTGCGGCAACAACCACTGTTCAAGCGTCGCGAGCAGCGTCTCATCATCCACCGCTGGCCACCCCTGTTCCGGCAGCCACTTCGCGGCGCAGTGCAGACGTATACGATATTGTTCAGCCTCAGGCGTCCAGTTCAATACGCTCAGCCCTTTTTCCCGAATGCCGTTCAGCATCGCCTGGTGTAACTCTTCCTCCGACGGCTTAGCCAGCGGTTTTGTCCCGAGCGTCAGTTTGCCAATCTGGCTACGACGGAACGCCTTCAGCGTGCCCTGGGCATCATCCCATTCGACAACGTCAGATTGCTGAAGCAGCTGCGGGCAGGCACGCGTCAGGGCGTCAATATCTACGGCAACCGCCTGCAAGATGCGCGCATCCGGGGAGTGACTGCCCTGGAGTAAGAGCGGCGCGATCAGCCATTCATGACGCGTCAGAGCATCATCGCTGTCCAGCATCGCGCCCATCCCATTTGCCAGTTGATAACGACCATCAAGCCCGCGACGGCGCACGATTCTGTCCGGGAAGGCCTGGGCCAGAAGAGGGATAACTTTATCGCTGTCAGGCGATCCTCCCCGGCTCTTCAGGCGGTGACACAACTGCTGCGCGCGCTGTTGCCAGTTTCCCTGATGGCGTGAAAAGGCCTGTCCCAGATCGCTGCTGCCACCGCGCGGCGGCTCCTCAAGAATAGCCGCCAGTTTTGCCGCCGTGGCAATTTCATCGTCGCCCTGTGCTGCCACCAGCATCGTAGCCAGACGCGGATCGTTGCCCAGCGCCGCCATCTTCTGGCCGCGCGCCGTCAGTCGCTCGCCTTCCAGCGCGCCAAGCTGGGTCAGCAGGCTGCGCGCGGCGGAAAGGTTCACAACAGGCGGAGGATTAAGCCAGGTGAGCTGGTCAGGGTCCGGGCAGCCCCACTGCATCAGATCCATTACCAGCCCGGAGAGATCGCTTTGTAAAATCTCAGGCGTACTCTGCAATGCCGCACGCTCCGCCTGCTCGGCGCTGGTTAAATGCAGGCAAATACCCGGCTCAAGACGCCCTGCTCGGCCTGCGCGCTGCACCATTGAGGCCTGGCTGATGCGCTGCGTCAGTAGCCTGGTCAGCCCGGTACGCGGATCAAAACTGGCCACCCTCTCCTGCGTACTGTCCACCACCAGGCGAATGCCTTCGATGGTCAAACTGGTTTCGGCGATATTGGTCGCCAGTACCACTTTGCGCTGCCCCGCCGGTGTGGGAAGGATCGCCTTGCGCTGGTCAGCCAAATGCAGCGCGCCGTAGAGCGGGCACAGCATAACGTCACTGCTCACCCGGGATGCCAGCTGCTCCTGTACGCGCTGGATTTCGCCTACGCCGGGTAAAAACAGCAGCAGCGAGCCGGGTTCCTGACGGAGCAATTCGGCGGTGGCGATGGCAACGGCTTCGTCAAAACGCTGATGGGCAGGCAGCGGCTGATAGCGGCGCTCGACCGGGAACGCACGCCCTTCAGAGGAGATCATCGGCGCGTCAGGGAGCGTCTGCCGGAGCCGCTCGTTATCCAGCGTCGCCGACATAATCAGCAGCCGAAGGTCGTCGCGCAGCCCCTGCTGAACGTCGAGCAGCAGCGCAAGGGCCAGATCGGCCTGGAGGCTGCGCTCGTGAAATTCATCAAGGATCACCAGCCCGACGCCGCTCAGCTCCGGATCGTTTTGCAGCATACGGGTGAGAATGCCTTCAGTTACCACCTCCAGCCGCGTAGACGGGCCAATGCAGGTTTCGCCGCGCATCCGGTACCCTACCGTCTCGCCCGGTTTTTCATTCAGCAGTTCCGCCAGGCGCTGCGCCACATTGCGCGCCGCCAGCCTGCGCGGTTCCAGCAGGATAATTTTCCCGCTGATGCTCCCCTCGCGCAGAATTTGCAGGGGCAGCCAGGTGGATTTACCCGCTCCGGTGGGCGCGCTGAGCAAAACCTGTGGCGCATGTTCTAAGGCTGCGAGTAGCTCAGGAAGGACGACGGCGACGGGCAAAGAGGACACTTACGGCTCCAGAGGGTTAACATTAATCGGCGTACATTGTAGCATCGGCGCATATCATTACCGAGTCTTGCGCATGTCTGAGTCAAAACGGCTATTCTTCGCCATTGAATTACCCACCACGCTTCAACGGCAAATTGTTCGCTGGCGCGCCAGCCACTTCCCCGCGAAAGCGGGCCGCCCTGTCGTCGCCGCCAATATGCACCTGACGTTAGCTTTTCTTGGCGAGGTGAGCGCAGAAAAGCAGCGCGCGTTAAGCGCAATGGCCGGACGCATTTCTCAGCCGGGTTTTACGCTGCATCTTGACGATGCCGGGCAATGGCTGCGCTCTCGGGTGGTCTGGCTGGGGACGCGGCAGCCCCCTCGCGGACTGCTCCAGCTCGCCAACATGCTGCGGGCACAGGCCGCGCGCAGCGGCTGTTATCAGAGCCCGCAGCCGTTTCATCCCCACATTACCCTGCTGCGCGATGCGGGTCAGGCTGTTGCCATCCCGCCACCGGGCTTTCACTGGTCTTTTCAGGTGAATGAATTTGCGCTGTACGAATCTGCCTTTGTACAAGGACGCACCCGCTACACTCCGCTCCAGCGCTGGTCGCTGGGCGACACGTTAAGGAATCCTGATGAAGTTTAGCCCTGCACTCCAGCCCGCCACGCTGATCCTGCGTTACAAACGCTTTCTCGCTGACGTGATCACGCCTGAGGGCGAAACGCTCACGCTGCATTGTCCTAACACCGGCGCCATGACCGGTTGCGCCACGCCGGGTGACACGGTCTGGTATTCCACATCAGAAAATACTAAACGCAAATATCCTCATACCTGGGAAATGACCGAGACGCAAAGCGGGGCATTTATTTGCGTTAATACCCTGCGCGCAAATCAGCTGGTTAAGGAAGCCCTGACAAATGGAATCCTTCCTGAACTGGTGGGTTACGGCACGCAAAAAAGCGAAGTGAAATATGGCGATGAAGGCAGCAGAATTGATTTTATGTTACAGGCGGAAGACCGCCCTGAGTGCTATATTGAAGTGAAATCAGTGACGTTAGCGGAAGAGGAAAACGGCTTCTTTCCGGATGCGGTAACGCTACGTGGCCAGAAGCATCTGCGGGAGCTAATGAGTGTAGCGGCGGCGGGCAAGCGCGCCGTGTTGCTGTTTGCGGTTCTGCATTCAGCCATTGAACGGTTTTCCCCGGCCCGTCATATTGATCCTAAATACGCGCAATTGTTGAATGAGGCACAAAAGCAGGGGGTAGAGATTTTCGCTTATAAAGCGGAACTTTCTGCCGATAATATGACTCTGAGATCCTCTCTTCCCATTGTCCTATAAGGGATTAGACGATTGACTAATAAGTGTTCTGGCCGCGTGCGCAAATACGCTTTTCCTCACAGGGTTGTCAAGTGTTACGTTTAGATAATTGCCATACGGAAAAGCATCTGCTATTTATAGCGACCTGATTTTTCCCCCAACACGGGGATCGATAGTGCGTGTTAAGGAGAAGCAACATGCAAGAAGGGCAAAACCGTAAAACATCGTCCCTGAGTATTCTCGCCATCGCTGGGGTGGAGCCGTATCAAGAGAAGCCGGGCGAAGAGTATATGAACGAAGCCCAGCTGTCGCACTTCAAGCGTATTCTTGAAGCATGGCGTAATCAACTCAGGGATGAAGTCGATCGCACCGTTACACATATGCAGGATGAAGCTGCTAACTTCCCGGATCCGGTCGACCGTGCCGCTCAGGAAGAAGAGTTCAGCCTCGAACTGCGTAACCGTGACCGCGAGCGCAAACTGATCAAAAAGATCGAGAAAACGCTGAAAAAGGTCGAGGACGAAGATTTTGGCTACTGCGAATCCTGCGGTGTTGAAATCGGTATTCGTCGTCTGGAAGCGCGTCCAACAGCCGATCTGTGCATCGACTGTAAAACGCTGGCAGAAATCCGCGAAAAACAGATGGCTGGCTAACGCCTTCCCTCTCACTACTCTGCTAAGGCGGGAGTTTCTCCCGCCTTGTTACCGTTGATATGTCTGAATCTCACTATATCGGGCGCTTTGCGCCATCTCCCTCCGGTGAATTACACTTCGGCTCATTAATTGCCGCGCTCGGCAGCTACCTACAGGCTCGCGCCCGTCAGGGTAAATGGCTGGTTCGCATTGAAGATATCGATCCTCCGCGTGAAGTTCCCGGTGCGGCAGAAACTATTCTGCGTCAGCTGGAACATTACGGTCTTCACTGGGACGGCGACGTACTCTGGCAGTCTCAACGCCATGATGCCTACCGTGAACGTCTGGCGTGGCTTGCTGAACAGGGCCTTTCCTATAACTGCACCTGCACGCGTGCGCGAATTCAGAGCGTGGGTGGCGTTTACGACGGCCACTGCCGTACGCGGCGGCACAACGGCCCTGAGAATGCCGCCGTACGGCTGTTACAGCGCGCTCCGGTGACGCAGTTTACCGATGTCCTCTCAGGAACCATTCAGGCGGATGATCGTCTGGCGCGTGAAGATTTTATTATTCACCGTCGTGATGGCTTGTTTGCCTATAACCTGGCGGTGGTTGTCGATGACCATTTCCAGGGCGTCACGGAAATCGTGCGTGGGGCGGATTTGGTTGAGCCTACCGTGCGGCAAATATCGCTTTACCAGCAGTTTGGCTGGACGGTGCCGGATTACATTCATCTGCCGCTGGCGGTCAATGAACAGGGGAGTAAGCTGTCAAAACAGAATCATGCCCCGGCGCTGCCTGACGGCGATCCGCGCCCGGTATTGATCGACGCGCTGCGATTTCTCAACCAGAATGTAACGCAGGAATGGCAGGATCTGAGTCTGGATGAATTGCTGAAAACGGCCATTGCTGACTGGACGCTTATGGCCGTGCCAAAAATCCAGCATTCTCAAATGCGTTGCGCTGAGCTATGATTAGCCGCTTTTTTGATAACAAAACACACTACGAGGTGTACTATTTTTACCCGAGTCGCTAATTTTTGCCGTAAAGTGCTGAGCCGCGAAGAGAGCATGGCGAATGATGCTATTGCACAGCCACACATGTCGGTCATTCCGCGTGAGCAGCACAATATTTCCCGCAAAGATATCAGTGAAAATGCCCTCAAGGTGCTCTATCGTCTGAATAAAGCAGGCTACGAGGCCTATCTCGTCGGCGGCGGGGTGCGCGATTTACTGCTGGGCAAAAAACCAAAAGATTTCGACGTGACGACCAGCGCCACGCCTGAACAGGTGCGTAAATTATTCCGCAACTGCCGTCTGGTTGGCCGCCGTTTCCGTCTGGCGCACGTGATGTTTGGGCCGGAAATTATTGAAGTGGCGACCTTCCGCGGTCACCACGAAGCGGGCATCAACGATCGCACAACTTCCCAGCGCGGCCAAAACGGCATGCTGCTGCGCGACAACATCTTTGGCTCTATTGAAGAAGATGCTCAGCGTCGCGATTTCACCATCAACAGCCTTTACTACAGCGTGGCGGATTTTACCGTGCGCGATTACGTCGGCGGTATGCAGGATCTGAAAGACGGCCTGATTCGCCTGATCGGCACGCCGGAAACGCGCTATCGCGAAGATCCGGTCCGGATGCTGCGCGCCGTGCGTTTCGCCGCCAAGCTAAACATGCGTATCAGCCCGGAAACCGCAGAGCCGATCCCGCGCCTGGCGACGCTGATTAACGACGTCCCCCCTGCCCGTCTGTTTGAGGAGTCGTTAAAGCTGCTCCAGGCAGGCTACGGGTTTGAAACCTACAATTTGCTGCGTGAATACAACCTGTTCCAGCCGCTGTTCCCGACCATTACCCGCTACTTCACCGAAAACGGTGACAGCGCAATGGAGCGGATGATTGCACTGGTGCTGAAGAACACGGATACCCGTATTCATAACGATATGCGCGTGAATCCGGCGTTCCTGTTCGCGGCCATGTTCTGGTATCCGCTGCTGGAAACGGCGCAGCGCATTACCCAGGAGAGCGGCCTCGCCTATTATGATGCGTTCGCGCTGGCGGCAAACGACGTGCTGGACGAAGGCTGTCGCACGCTGGCGATCCCGAAACGTATTACCACGCTGGTGCGTGATATCTGGCAGCTTCAGCTGCGTATGTCCCGCCGTCAGGGTAAACGTGCCTGGAAACTGATGGAGCATCCTAAGTTCCGCGCCGCGTTCGATTTGCTCTCTCTGCGTGCTGAAGTCGAAAGAAACCAGGAGCTACAGCGCCTGGCGCAGTGGTGGGGAGAATTTCAGGTCTCTGCACCACCGGAGCAAAAAGATATGCTCACGGATCTCGATGACGAGCCGGCACCGCGCCGTCGTCACCGTCGCCCGCGCAAGCGCGCGCCGCGTCGTGAAGGCACAGCATGACCCTTGCGTATATTGCCATCGGCAGCAATCTGGCCTCTCCGCTTGAGCAGGTTAACGCTGCCGTTCAGGCGCTGGGGGAGATCCCGCAAAGCCATATCGTGGCGGTCTCCTCCTTTTACCGTACGCCCCCGCTCGGCCCGCAGGATCAGCCTGATTATCTGAACACTGCCGTGGTGCTGGAAACAGCCCTTGACGCAGAAACGCTGCTGGATAATACCCAGCGTATTGAGCTACAGCAGGGTCGCGTACGTAAAGCCGAACGCTGGGGACCGCGCACGCTCGACCTCGATATTATGCTTTTCGGCCACAAGGTGATTAACACCGAGCGCCTCACCGTTCCGCACTATGACATGAAAAACCGTGGGTTTATGCTCTGGCCGCTGTTTGAAGTCGCCCCCGATCTCACCTTCCCTGACGGCACCTCGCTGAACGCCGTTCTGCAAAGCCTCAACGCGGAAAAACCGGTCCGCTGGTAATCCCGTGTCACCCCCGATTAGCCATGTGTCAAATATGGTTAATCGATTGCCTAAAATCATTGTTCCCTCGAATGTTACTGTTAGAATGCGCAAAGATCCGCTTTTGGGCCATCAGGAAACAGTATGAAACCAACTACCATCTCCTTATTGCAGAAATGCAAACAGGAAAAGAAACGCTTCGCCACTATCACCGCGTATGACTACAGCTTCGCAAAACTGTTTGCCGAAGAAGGGATCAACGTCATGCTGGTCGGAGACTCGTTAGGGATGACGGTACAAGGACATGATTCTACTCTGCCGGTCACGGTCGAGGATATTGCTTACCATACCCGCGCCGTGCGCCGGGGTGCGCCCGCCTGCCTGCTACTTTCCGATCTGCCGTTTATGGCGTATGCCACCCCGGAACAGGCCTTTGAAAATGCGGCAACTGTGATGCGCGCCGGCGCCAATATGGTCAAAATCGAAGGCGGCGACTGGGTGGTCGAT
>NZ_JABMCU010000105.1:0-15375 GCF_013179605.1 Enterobacter sp. CM29
TCGGTGCGGCGGCATTAATTGTGCCCGTGGCGGTCCGTCTGGGGCTGGGCTCGGTGCTCGGCTATCTGATTGCCGGGTGTGTGATTGGCCCCTGGGGCTTTCGGCTGGTGACGGATGCCGAGTCAATCCTGCATTTTGCGGAAATCGGCGTGGTGCTGATGCTGTTTGTGATTGGCCTGGAATTGGATCCGCAGCGGCTGTGGAAACTGCGCGCCTCGGTGTTTGGCGGTGGCGCTTTGCAAATGCTGGCCTGCGGTCTGCTGTTGGGCGGGTTCTGCATTTTGCTGGGGATGGAGTGGAAAGTCGCAGAGCTGATTGGCATGACGCTGGCGCTCTCCTCGACGGCGATTGCCATGCAGGCAATGAACGAACGTAACCTGACGGTCTCGCAAATGGGGCGCAGCACCTTCTCCGTACTGCTGTTCCAGGATATTGCCGCCATCCCGCTGGTAGCGATGATCCCGCTGCTGGCAACCAGCGGCGCTTCAACGACGCTGGGGGCATTTGCCTTATCTGCGCTGAAGGTTGTCGGTGCGCTGGCGCTGGTAATTCTTCTGGGGCGCTACGTAACGCGTCCGTTGCTGCGCTTTGTGGCTCGCTCTGGCCTGCGCGAAGTATTCAGCGCCGTTGCGTTATTCCTGGTGTTTGGTTTTGGATTGCTGCTTGAAGAGGCTGGGCTGTCGATGGCGATGGGCGCTTTCCTCGCAGGGGTCTTACTGGCAAGCTCCGAATATCGTCACGCGCTGGAAAGCGATATCGAGCCGTTTAAAGGATTGCTGCTTGGGCTGTTTTTCATCGGCGTCGGGATGTCTATCGACTTCGGGACGCTGGTAACCCACCCGCTGCGCATCATCATTCTGCTGGTGGGTTTCCTGGTCATTAAAATGGCGATGCTGTGGCTGATTGCCCGACCGTTAAACGTGCCAAAACCGCAACGCCGCTGGTTTGCTGTGCTGCTGGGGCAGGGGAGTGAGTTTGCTTTCGTGGTCTTTGGCGCAGCGCAGATGGCAGATGTACTCGATCCGGAATGGGCAAAAGCGCTGACGCTGGCGGTCGCGCTGTCGATGGCCGCAACGCCAATTCTGCTGGTGCTGCTGACGCGTCGGGAAAAAACGGGAAGCGAACAGGAGCGAGAAGCCGATGAGATCGACGAGGAGCAGCCTCGCGTGATCATCGCCGGATTTGGCCGCTTCGGGCAGATCGCCGGCCGTTTACTGCTCTCCAGCGGTGTGAAAATGGTTATCCTCGATCACGATCCTGACCATGTGGATACCCTGCGCAAATTCGACATGAAGGTCTTCTACGGCGATGCAACCCGTGTCGATCTGCTGGAGTCGGCGGGAGCGGCGAAAGCCGAGGTGTTGATTAACGCCATCGACGATCCGAAGGCCAGCATGGAGATGGTGGCGCTGGCGAAGGAGCACTTCCCTAACCTGACGATTATTTCCCGCGCGCGCGATGTGGATCATTACATCCAGCTGCGCCAGGCGGGGGTGGCAGCCCCTGAACGTGAAACCTTCGAAGGGGCGCTCAAATCTGGCCGCATGGCGCTGGAAAGTCTGGGGCTTGGTGCGTATGAAGCGCGTGAACGTGCCGATCTGTTCCGCCGCTTTAACCATGATATGGTGGAAGAGATGGTGGCGATGGCGAGCAGTACGGCAACCGAACGCGCAGCGGTGTTTAAACGCACCAGCACCATGCTGACGGAAATCATCAACGAGGATCGTAATCACCTGTCGCTGGTTCAGCGCCACGGCTGGCAAGGGACGGAAGAGGGCAAGCATACCGGTGATCCTGCGGATGAACCGGAGAGTAAACCCTCTGCGTGAAGTGGAGTTGCCAGCAATATTAAAAAATTTCTAATTCTTTACCCTGCCGCCAGTCGACGAAAGATTAAGCTTTCCGTATAGTGGCGGCAATTTTTTGCATCCGGGAAATTTTCAATGATCAGTCTGATTGCAGCGCTGGCGGTAGACCGCGTTATCGGCATGGAAAACGCCATGCCGTGGAACCTGCCTGCCGATCTCGCATGGTTTAAACGTACTACGTTAAACAAGCCGGTAGTGATGGGCCGCCTGACCTGGGAGTCGATTGGTCGTCCATTGCCGGGTCGTAAGAATATTGTGATCAGTAGCCAGCCGGGCACTGACGATCGCGTGCAGTGGGTGAAATCCGTTGATGAAGCGATTGCCGCCTGCGGCGATGCCGAAGAGATCATGGTGATCGGTGGTGGTCGCGTGTATGAGCAGTTCCTGCCAAAAGCGCAGAAACTGTATCTGACGCACATTGATGCGGAAGTGGAAGGGGATACCCATTTTCCGGATTACGATCCGGACGAGTGGGAGTCCGTATTCAGTGAGTTTCACGATGCGGATGCGCAGAACTCGCACAGCTACTGCTTCGAAATTCTGGAACGTCGTTAACGTTTTTATCCTCTCCCCAAAGGGAGAGGATAAACATCTTCAGGAGGCGACCGCCTCTCCCTCGCCTAAATCCAGCTGTCGGTTGGATGGCTGGACAAAGTAGGTTTTATCTTCCCAGCGTAAGCAGGTTAAATCCCCGCCCCAGCAGCATCCGGTATCCAGCGCATAGATATTTTCCGGGGTGCCTTTTCCTTCCAGTGATGCCCAGTGCCCAAATACCACGCTATATTCGTTTGTCACGGGGCCCGGAATCGCAAACCATGGCTTAAGCGGCGCAGGGGCATTTTCCGGCGTATCTTTGCAATACATATCCAGCTGCCCGTTCGGGAAGCAGTAGCGCATCCGCGTAAAAGCATTGGTGATAAAACGTAGCCGCGCCAGGCCGCTGAGGTCATCACTCCAGTTATTCGGCATGTCGCCGTACATCGCATCAAGGAAGAACGGGTAGGAGTCGCTCGCCAGCACCGCTTCGGCGTCGCGCGCACAGGTTTTTGCCGTCTCAAGATCCCACTGAGGCGTGATGCCGGCATGAGCCATCACCAGCTTTTTCTCTTCGTCAATCTGTAGCAGTGGCTGGCGACGCAGCCAGTTGAGCAACTCATCGGCATCCGGTGCTTCCAGCAGGGGGGTAATGCGATCTTTCGGCTTATTACGGCTGATCCCGGCGTATACGGCCAGCAGATGCAGATCGTGGTTGCCCAGCACCATGCGCACGCTGTCACCCAGCGATTTGACATAGCGGAGGACGTCCAGGGAACCGGGACCGCGCGCCACTAAGTCGCCCGTCAGCCAGAGCGTGTCCTGCCCGGGGGTGAAGTCGACCTGTTTTAATAATGCGATCAGTTCATCGTAGCAACCGTGAACGTCGCCAATCAGATATGTAGACATTAGATTAATGAATAAGTGTAGGTACGGCGAGACGGAATACGGGAATAGCAATGCGGAAAGCATTGCCGTCGGCATCGACCATTTCATAATGGCCTTGCATGGTACCCAGCGGCGTTTCAATGACCGCGCCGCTGGTGTACTGATACTCTTCGCCAGGGGCGATATGGGGTTGTTCACCGACCACACCTTCACCCTGGACTTCAATTTCGCGGCCATTGCCGTTGGTGATAAGCCAGTAGCGCCCGAGCAGTTGCACAGGCATCCGCCCCAGATTGCGAATGGTTACGGTATAAGCAAAGACAAAACGTTCTTCATCCGGTGTGGATTGGGACTCAATGTAGACGCTTTGAACCTGAACACAGACGCGGGGCGAATCAATCATGGCTTAGCTCTCCTTCGGCGGCGCATTGTCGCTGATGTAATTAGCCAGCTTGCAGTACTGCTCTACGGAAATATTTTCCGCACGCATTGCCGGGTCGATGCCCAACTCAGCTAATACGTCAACGGTAAACAGATTGCCAAGGCTGTTACGAATCGTTTTACGGCGCTGGTTAAAGGCTTCTGTCGTGATACGGCTCAGCACGCGCAGGTCTTTGACCGGGTACGGCATCGTTTTATGTGGCACCAGGCGCACAACCGCAGAATCTACCTTTGGCGGTGGCGTGAACGCGGAAGGCGGTACTTCTAATACCGGGATCACGTTGCAGTAATATTGCGCCATCACGCTTAAACGACCATACGCTTTACTGTTCGGCCCTGCAACCAGACGGTTAACGACCTCTTTTTGCAACATGAAGTGCATGTCGGCAATGGCATCAGTATAGCTAAACAGATGGAACATCAGCGGGGTGGAGATGTTGTACGGCAGGTTACCGAACACGCGCAGCGGCTGTCCCATTTTTTCTGACAGTTCGCCAAAGTTCATGGTCATCGCATCCTGCTGATAAATCGTCAGCTTCGGCCCGAGGAAAGGGTGCGTTTGCAGACGCGCGGCCAGATCGCGGTCGAGTTCGATAACGGTCAGTTCGTCAAGGCGTTCGCCTACCGGCTCGGTCAGCGCGGCAAGACCCGGGCCGATTTCGACCATGGCCTGGCCTTTCTGCGGATTAATGGCAGAAACGATACTGTCGATCACAAACTGATCGTTGAGGAAGTTTTGCCCGAAGCGTTTACGGGCTAAGTGGCCCTGATGGACTCGATTAGTCATTGAGTATTAACAATCATTTTGATGGCGAGATTAAGCGCCGTGATAAAACTGCCGACATCCGCTTTTCCCTGGCCTGCCAGATCCAGCGCAGTACCGTGGTCAACGGACGTTCGAATAAAGGGTAAGCCGAGGGTGATATTCACCCCGCGACCAAATCCCTGGTATTTTAGCACGGGCAGACCCTGATCGTGGTACATCGCGAGTACGGCATCGGCTTTATCCAGGTATTTGGGCTGGAAAAGAGTGTCGGCAGGCAGTGGCCCGCTGAGGTTCATCCCCTTCGCCCGCATCTCCTCAAGCACCGGAATGATGGTGTCGATCTCTTCAGTGCCCATATGTCCGCCCTCACCCGCGTGCGGATTCAGGCCGCAAACCAGCACATGCGGCTGCGGAATACCGAATTTGGTTTGCAGATCGTGATGCAAAATGCCAATGATCTCACGCAGGAGTTCAGGCGTAATGGCATCCGGAATGGCTTTGATCGGCAGGTGCGTTGTTACCAGCGCAACGCGCATTGCTTCGGTTGCCAGCATCATCACCACTTTCGGGCTGTGCGAACGCTCTTCGAAAAATTCGGTATGCCCGGTAAACGGAATGCCCGCGTCGTTGATTACGCCTTTATGCACCGGACCGGTGATCAGGGCTGCAAATTCGCCCTGAAGGCAACCGTCACAGGCGCGCGCCAGCGTCTCGACAACGTAGTGGCCGTTTTCGATGTGTAACTCACCGGGGACAACAGGTGCACGGAGCGGAACTGAAAGCAGGGTGAGAGTACCAGCCTGCTGCGGTGCGGGCTGTTGGCCTTCAACGTAAGGGAGGAGCGTTAAAGGCAGACCGAGCAAGGCTGCCCGGTCTTGTAACAGTGTTGCATCTGCGCAAACAACCAACTCTACCGGCCAGCTGCGCTGGGCGAGCTGAACCACAAGGTCAGGCCCAATCCCGGCGGGTTCGCCGGGAGTGATCACAACACGATGCGGTTTCATTAGTTGCTCAACACTTTCACGTAAGCGCTGGCGCGTTGTTCCTGCATCCAGGTTGCGGCTTCTTCAGAGAACTTACGGTTAAACAGCATCCGATACGCACGATCTTTCTGCGCCGCGTCGGTTTTATCCACGTTGCGCGTGTCCATCAGCTGGATCAGATGCCAGCCGAAGGAGGAGTGCACTGGCGCGCTCATCTGACCCTTATTCAGCTTCATTAACGCATCGCGGAAAGCCGGATCGTAGATATCGGCTGCAGCCCAGCCCAGGTCACCGCCCTGGTTTGCAGAGCCAGGATCCTGAGAGAACTCTTTTGCCGCTTTATCGAAGGTGGTTTTACCGCTCTTGATGTCTGCGGCGATCTGTTCCAGCTTCGCACGGGCCTGATCGTCAGTCATGATCGGAGACGGTTTGAGCAGGATATGGCGCGCATGCACTTCGGTAACCGAAATGTTCTGGCTCTGACCGCGCAGGTCGTTCACTTTCAGAATGTGGAAGCCCACACCGGAACGGATTGGACCGACGATGTCGCCTTTCTTCGCCGTGCTCAGCGCCTGGGCAAACAGGGATGGCAGCTCCTGAATACGGCCCCAGCCCATCTGGCCGCCTTTCAGCGCCTGCTGGTCAGCAGAGTAGGTGATCGCCAGTTTGCCGAAGTCATCGCCATTACGCGCCTGCTCAACGATAGCGCGCGCCTGACTTTCCGCCTCAGCCGCCTGATCGGAGGTTGGGTTTTCCGGCAGTGGGATCAGGATGTGGCTCAGGTTAAGTTCAGTGCTGGCATCATTCTGATTACCCACCTGTTTCGCCAGGGCATCCACTTCCTGAGGCAGGATGGTGACGCGGCGACGGACTTCATTGTTACGCACTTCTGAAATCAGCATCTCTTTACGGATCTGATTACGGTAGGTGGCATAGCTGATGCCGTCATAGGCCAGGCGGCTACGCATCTGGTCCGGGGTAATGTTGTTCTGCTTTGCAATGTTAGCGATCGCCTGATCGAGCTGCTCGTCAGAGATCTTCACACCCATTTTCTGGCCCATTTGCAGGACAATCTGATCCATGATCAGACGTTCCAGGATCTGGTGGCGCAGCGTAGCGTCATCCGGAAGTTGTTGACCTGCCTGGCCCGAGTTGAGCTTTACAGATTTCATCAAACCGTCAACGTCACTTTCAAGCACGACGCCGTTGTTAACCACAGCCGCGACTTTATCGACAACCTGTGGGGCCGCGAAGCTGGTATTCGCAACCATAGCGACACCGAGTAGCAGCGTTTTCCAGTTCTTCATACTTTTTCCATTTCAATTAACCGCAAAGCGGATTACGTTGTAAATCAAGCACATTACAATGAACTACGATACGGCAGAATGTTCGAGCGCAGCATCTGCTGCGTGCCCAGACCGTAGTTAGAGCTCAGGCCGCGCAACTCGATATTAAAGCCAATCACGTTATCGTATTTGCCCTGACTGTTTTGCGTATCCCAGCCGTTAAGTTTGCGTTCGTAACCGACACGTATTGCGTAACAGCAGGAGTTATATTGCAGACCCAGCATCTGGTCAGCAGGTTTTTGGGCATTCGTGTCATAGTAGTAGGCTCCGACGACTGACCAACGATCGGCGATAGGCCAGCTCGCGGCGGTACCCACCTGTGAAATACCGTCTTTGTATTGGTCTGTATTCGCATAGTTTGGCAGTGTCGCCTGGATATACTCCGGGCTGGCGTAACGGTACGTCAACTGCAACATGCGATCTTCATCACGACGATATTCGATGGCAGCGCTGCCCGTCGCGATATTGTCCAGTCGTGTATCGTACTGAACACCACCGCGCAGACCCCAACGATCCGTCATACGCCAGTAGGTGTCGCCCGCCCATACCAGTGAGCCCGTTTTGTTGTCTTTCTCCCAGTTAATGTCGTCATCACCGGTACGAGACTCGGTGAAATAGTAGATTTGACCAACAGAAACGTTAAAACGTTCAACGGCAGCATCATCATAAACGCGCGTTGTGACGCCGGTCGTTAACTGGTTAGCAGACGCAATACGGTCAAGGCCGCCGTAGGTACGATCCCGGAACAGGCCGCTGTAGTCTGATTGCAGGAAGGACGAGTCGTAGTTTTGAATTTTGCTCTGATCGCGATAAGGCACGTACAGATACTGCATACGTGGCTCAAGCGTCTGGGTGTATCCATCCGCGAGAAGAGCCATGTCACGTTCGAAAATCAGCTTCCCGTCCATTTTGAATTGCGGAAGCGTACGGTTTACCGACTCTTCAAGATCGGTGCCATAGCGTTTGTTATACCAGTCCAGATTTTTCTGCTGATAGTGGGTGGCCATCAGCTTGGCTTCGGTATTCAGGCTTGCCCAGTCGTTTGACCACGGCAGATTGATCGTCGGCTCGATATGCAGACGCGTTGATTCCGGCATATCCGAGTTGGTGTTGACGAAATGGACCGCCTGAGCGTAAACGTGCGTGTCGAAAGGACCCACATCGTTCTGGTACCAGTTCACGTCCAGCTGCGGCTCTGCACCATAGGTACTACGCGATTGCGTATCAAATACCTGGAACTGCTTGGTCGACACCGTCGCGTCAAAGTTCTCAATGGCGTAGCCCACGCTGAATTTCTGCGTGGCGTAACCGTCGGTACTGGACCCGTATTTAGAGTCGAAGTCGTTGAAGTAATACGGATCGCTGACTTTGGTGTAGTCGATGTTGAAGCGCCACACCTGATCCAATACCCCGGCGTGCTTCCAGTAGTACATCCAGCGGTGCTTATCACCTTCGCTCGGATGTTCGTCCTGGAACACCTTATCTGATGGCAGATAATCAAACTCCATCAGGCCCGCGCCCGCTTTGGTCAGATAGCGGAATTCGTTCTCCCACATGATGTTACCGCGCTTATGGATGTAGTGCGGCGTGATCGTGGCGTCCATGTTGGGCGCAATGTTCCAGTAGTACGGCAGGTAGAACTCAAAGTAGTTCGACGTGCTGTACTTGGCGTTCGGGATCAGGAAGCCTGAACGACGTTTGTCACCCACAGGCAGTTGCAGGTAAGGACTATAGAAAATGGGCACCGGGCCGAGTTTAAAACGGGCGTTCCAGATCTCTGCAACCTGTTCTTCACGGTCGTGGATCACTTCGCTGCCCACAACGCTCCAGGTATTTGACCCTGGCAAACAGGACGTAAACGAGCCGTTTTCGAGAATGGTGTAGCGGTTCTCGCCGCGCTGCTTCATCAGGTCTGCGGTACCGCGCCCCTGACGACCGACCATCTGATAATCACCTTCCCAGACGTTGGTGTCTTTGGTATTCAGATTCGACCAGGCTTTCGGACCTTTCAGGATGACCTGATTGTCGTCATAGTGCACATTACCCAGCGCATCCACCGTACGGACAGGCGCCTGAGCACCTTCCGGCTGCTTCTGGTGCAATTGCACTTCGTCAGCCAGCAGACGGCTGTTACCTTGGTTAATATCGACATTGCCCGTAAAGGTTGCATTGTCAGGATAATTACCTTTTGCGCTGTCGGCATTAATGGTGACGGGTAAGTCATTCGTATCGCCTTTCACCAGTGGGCGATTGTAACTTGGGACGCCAAGCATACACTGCGAGGCGAGATCGGCTGCGAGCCCCTGTTGGCTATACAGGGCGGTGCCAATCATTGTGGCCAGAAGGGTGGGGATACGTTTTTTCATACGTTGTATTTTATTGTTCCGTCATCAGTGGCTACGGCTTACAAACGCTCAGAGACTATCTTACTCATCAGCGCAGTACCAGCGTTAATCCTGCCCGTTTGCGCGCCAGAGTGTTAGGCTCGCTATCGAATGACGAGTATGATAATGCAAATTATAGGCGATGTCCCTCAATTGACCGTGGCGCGACCACTGTAATGATGGCGTTGCGTCGGCCAGGAACATGACCATTCGGGGAGTATATGCAGTATTGGGGTAAAATAATCGGCGTTGCGTTCGCAATTATTATGGGTGCCGGATTCTGGGGTGTTGTTCTTGGCCTCATTATCGGCCATATGTTTGATAAAGCACGCAGCCGCAAAATGGCCTGGTTTGCCAACCAGCGCGAGCGCCAGTCACTCTTTTTCTCCACCACCTTCGAGGTGATGGGGCACTTAACCAAATCAAAAGGGCGCGTAACGGAAGCCGATATTCAGGTTGCCAGCGTCTTTATGGATCGCATGAATCTGCACGGCGAATCCCGCGTCGCGGCGCAGAATGCATTCAGGATTGGTAAAGCGGATAACTACCCGCTGCGTGAAAAAATGCGGCAGTTCCGTAGCATCTGCTTCGGGCGCTTTGATTTAATTCGGATGTTTCTGGAAATTCAAATCCAGGCCGCCTTCGCGGATGGCTCTCTGCATCCGAATGAACGGGACGTCCTGTATGTGATTGCTGAAGAGCTGGGCATTTCCCGCATGCAGTTCGATCAGTTCCTGCGCATGATGCAGGGCGGCGCGCACTTTGGCGGCGGTTATCAACAGCAATCGTCCGGTGGCGGCTGGCAGCAGGCGCAGCGTGGTCCTACGCTTGAAGATGCCTGTAATGTCCTCGGCGTGAAGCCCTCTGACGATGTCACGACCATCAAACGCGCCTATCGTAAGCTGATGAGCGAGCACCATCCGGATAAGCTGGTGGCGAAAGGCCTGCCGCCTGAGATGATGGAGATGGCGAAACAGAAAGCGCAGGAAATCCAGAAAGCCTACGAGCTGATTAAAGAGCAGAAAGGTTTTAAATAAAAAAATGGCCCGACAGTGTCGGGCCATTTTTTCAGAAGTCCACCGGGGCTTTGAACGTCATGGCGTTGCAGAAAGCAGGGTGGGTGATGGTGAGCGTCTGCGCATGCAGTTGCAGGCGCGGCGCTAACGCCAGCGCTTCCGGCGGCGCATAGAATCTGTCACCCAGAATCGGGTGACCCATCGCAAGCATATGCACACGCAGCTGATGGGAGCGCCCGGTAATCGGCTTCAGCAGGACGCGCGCGGTATTATCCGGCGCGTACTCCAGCACTTCATACTCGGTCTGCGCAGCCTTGCCGGTTTCATAACACACCTTCTGCTTTGGCCGGTTCGGCCAGTCGCAAATCAGCGGTAAATCCACCAGCCCTTCCGCCTGCGCCGGATGGCCCCACACGCGGGCGACATACTGCTTCTTCGGCTCGCGCTCGCGGAACTGACGCTTCAGCTCACGTTCTGCCGCCTTATTAAGAGCCACCACAATCACGCCGCTGGTCGCCATATCCAGACGATGGACAGACTCGGCCTGGGGATAATCGCGCTGGATACGCGTCATCACGCTGTCTTTATGCTCTTCCAGACGCCCCGGCACAGACAACAGGCCGCTCGGCTTGTTAACCACCATAATGTGCTCGTCCTGATACAGAATGACCAGCCACGGATCCATCGGGGGATTGTAGGGCTCCATTACCATTTTGCGCTCCGCTTACTGATGCGTCACAACGATAAGACGCAGGGCGTCGAGACGCCATCCCGCCTGATTCAGGCTTTCCAGCACCTGCTGGCGGTTGCTCTCAATTGCGGCCAGCTCATCGTCACGAATGTTCGGGTTCACCGCTTTCAACGCTTCCAGACGCGACAGCTCGGCAGAAAGCTTCTCATCGGCTTCGCTGCGCGCCGCATCAATCAGCACTCTGGCCGCTTTTTCGGCCTGGGTTTCACCCAGTTGCAGAATGGCATGCACGTCCTGTTGCACCGCATTCACCAGCTTGCTGCCGGTATGGCGGTTCACCGCGCTCAACTGACGGTTGAAGCTTTCAAACTCCACCTGGCCGGCCAGATTCGTACCGTTTTTATCCAGCAGCAGACGCACCGGCGTTGGCGGGAGGAAGCGGTTAAGCTGAAGCTGTTTCGGCGCCTGCGCTTCCACAACGTAGATCAGCTCCACCAGCAGCGTGCCCACAGGCAAGGCTTTGTTCTTCAACAGGGAAATGGTGCTGCTGCCGGTATCGCCGGAGAGGATCAGATCCAGACCGTTGCGGATCAGCGGGTGCTCCCAGGTAATGAACTGTGCGTCTTCGCGGGACAGCGCCACATCACGCTCAAAGGTGATTGTGCAGCCGTCTTCCGGCAGGCCCGGGAAATCCGGCACCAGCATATGATCGGACGGGGTCAGCACGATCATGTTCTCGCCGCGATCGTCCTGGTTTATACCGACGATGTCGAACAGATTCATGGAGAAGCTGATCAGGCTGGTGTCGTCGTCCTGCTCTTCAATGCTTTCGGCCAGCTGCTGCGCTTTTTCACCGCCGTTGGAGTGGATCTCCAGCAGGCGATCGCGACCCTGCTCCAGCTGCGCTTTCAGTGCGTCGTGCTTCTCACGGCAGGATTTAATCAGCTCATCGAAGCCCTCACTATTTTCAGGCGCGGCCAGGTATCCGATCAGATCGCCATGGACCTGATCG
Source organism: Enterobacter sp. CM29 (assembly GCF_013179605.1). Taxonomy (NCBI): domain Bacteria; kingdom Pseudomonadati; phylum Pseudomonadota; class Gammaproteobacteria; order Enterobacterales; family Enterobacteriaceae; genus Enterobacter; species Enterobacter sp. CM29. The sequence continues at coordinate 11,930 of NZ_JABMCU010000105.1, forward strand.
TAAATGGTGCGGCCGGTCGGGCAGGTGTGTTCAAACGCGTCCAGCCCTTCGTGGTACCAGCGCACCAGCACGGACTGGGCGGTTTTCTCCAGATACGGCACGTGGATCTGAATATCGTGCGCCTGCCCGATACGATCCAGACGGCCGATACGCTGCTCCAGCAGATCCGGGTTAAACGGCAGATCGAACATCACCAGATTGCTGGCGAACTGGAAGTTACGGCCTTCAGAACCGATTTCAGAGCACAGCAGAACCTGCGCGCCGCTGTCCTCTTCACCAAACCAGGCTGCTGCACGATCGCGCTCAACTATGGACATGCCTTCGTGGAACACGGCGGCGCGAATGCCTTCGCGCTCACGCAGAACCTGCTCCAGCTGCAATGCGGTAGCGGCTTTGGCGCAGATCACCAGCACTTTCTGGGAACGGTGAGCGGTGAGGTAGCCCATCAACCACTCCACGCGCGGATCGAAGTTCCACCAGGTGCCGGTGTCGCCTTCGAATTCCTGATAAATCTGCTCCGGGTAGAGCATGTCGCGCGCGCGATCTTCCGCAGATTTACGGGTGCCCATAATGCCGGAGACTTTAATCGCCGTCTGGTACTGGGTCGGCAGCGGCAGTTTGATGGTGTGCAGCTCGCGTTTCGGGAAGCCTTTCACGCCGTTACGGGTGTTACGGAACAGCACGCGGCTGGTACCGTGGCGATCCATCAGCATGTCGATCAGCTCTTTACGCGCGGATCCCGCATTATCGCTGTCGCTGTTCGCGGCCTGAAGCAGCGGCTCAATATCCTGCTCGCCAATCAGATCGCTGAGAGTGTTAAGCTCATCATTAGAGAGACGATTACCGGCCAGCAGCAGCGCGACGGCGTCCGCCACCGGGCGGTAGTTTTTCTGCTCTTCAACAAACTGCTCAAAATCGTGGAAACGGTTGGGATCGAGCAGACGCAGACGGGCGAAGTGGCTCTCAAGACCCAGCTGCTCCGGCGTGGCGGTCAGGAGCAGAACGCCCGGTACGCGCTCGGCAAGCTGCTCAATCGCCATGTATTCACGGCTTGGCGCGTCTTCGCTCCAGACGAGGTGGTGCGCTTCGTCGACGACCATCAGATCCCATTCAGCGTCGCACAGATGCTCCAGGCGCTGCTTGCTGCGGCGCACGAAGTCCAGGGAACAAATGACCAGCTGTTCGGTTTCAAACGGGTTGTCCGCGTCGTGCTGGGCTTCGGCATAGCGCTCATCGTCGAACAGGGAGAAGCGCAGGTTAAAGCGGCGCAGCATTTCAACCAGCCACTGATGTTGCAGCGTTTCTGGAACCACAATCAGCACGCGCTCGGCAGCGCCAGAGAGCAGCTGCTGGTGCAGGATCATGCCTGCTTCGATGGTTTTACCCAGGCCCACTTCGTCAGCCAGCAGCACGCGAGGCGCATGGCGACGGCCCACGTCATGGGCGATATTCAGCTGATGGGGAATAAGGCTGGTACGCTGACCGCGCAGGCCGCTCCACGGCATGCGGTACTGCTCACTCTGGAACTTACGCGCGCGGTAGCGCAGGGAGAAGCGATCCATTCGGTCGATTTGCCCGGCAAACAGACGGTCCTGCGGCTTGCTGAACACCAGTTTGCTGTCGAGCAGCACTTCACGCAGGATGACATTCGTCTCGTCGGTATCAAGACGCGTTCCGATGTAGGCGAGCAGTCCATTCTCTTCTTTTACGTCTTCAACCTTCAGTTGCCAGCCGTCATGGCTGGTCACGGTATCACCCGGATTGAACATTACGCGGGTAACAGGGGAGTCATTGCGAGCGTACAGGCGGTTTTCACCGGTAGCAGGGAAAAGGAGGGTAACCATGCGCGCATCGACGGCAACGACGGTTCCTAATCCAAGTTCGCTTTCTGTATCGCTGATCCAGCGTTGACCAAGTGTAAAAGGCATAGTTGTTCGGCTCTAATCTTTAATTGCAGGCAATAGTCCGACCCCGTCAAAAAAGACGGTCATCGAAAAATGGGTCCGGGAATGGAAAGGGCGCTATGGTACTGGATGGCAACGGTTTCGTCACGCGTCAAAATAGCCCAAGTTGTCCTGTCACTAGTGTAGCAAAGTCGTCGTTGATGAACGGTAAAATTCCCTCCGCAACAGGCTGAAGCTGGCGGGTCAGGTAGTGATCGTAATCGAGCGGAGACTGCTGGTAATCAACGGGTTCTGGTCCGTTCGTTGTCCAGACGTATTTGATCGTTCCCCGGTTCTGATACTGCGGCGCGCGGCCCCGGCGAACGTTCTCTTCATCCGCCAGCCGCGCCGCGCGGACGTGCGGAGGAACATTACGCTGGTAGTCCGCCAGCGGGCGGCGCAGGCGCTTGCGATACACCAGCTGCGCGTCAAGTTCGCCTGCCATCAGGCTGGCTATCGTCTCGCGCACGTAGTCCTGATACGGCTCATTGCGGAACACCCGCAGATAAAGGGTTTGCTGAAACTGCTGTGCCAGCGGCGTCCAGTCGGTGCGCACTGTCTCCAGCCCTTTAAACACCATCCGCTGCTTGTCGCCTTCCTGAATCAGTCCGGCGTAGCGCTTCTTGCTGCCCTGGTCGGTCCCGCGAATGGTCGGCATTAAAAAGCGGGCAAAATGGGTTTCAAACTCCAGCTCTAACGCACTGGTTAACCGCTCTTTTTGCAAACTTTCGCGCCACCAGGCGTTCACGAAGGCGACCAGTTCTTTGCCGATTTGCGCGGCGTCGTCTTCTGAATGGGCCGATTTCAGCCAGACAAAGGTGGAATCGGTGTCGCCATAAATAACGTCATAACCCCGGGATTCAATCAACGCTTTGGTCTGGCGCATAATGTCGTGCCCGCGCATGGTGATGGACGACGCCAGACGCGGGTCAAAGAAGCGGCAGGCGCTGGTGCCCAGCACCCCGTAAAAGGCATTCATAATGATTTTCAGCGCCTGTGAGAGCGGCTTGTTGCCGTGGCGTTTTGCCTCGTCGCGGCCGTGCCAGATGTTTCCCACGATCTCAGGCAGGCAGTGTTTTTCGCGCGAGAAGCGTGCCCCGAGAAAACCTTCAGTACTGTGCGCATCGTCTGGCTGCGCCATCCCCTCGACCAGCCCTACCGGATCAATCAGAAATGTGCGGATAATCGACGGGTACAGACTTTTATAATCCAGCACCAGCACCGAATCATACAGCCCGGGCCGTGAATCCATCACGTAACCTCCGGGACTGGCCTGCGGCGGCACGTCACCGAGGTTAGGGGCCACATAGCCCGCCCGGTGCATCCGCGGGAAATAGAGGTGGCTGAAGGCCGCTACCGAGCCGCCGTGCCTGTCGACCGCGAGACCGTTTACCGTTGCGCGTTCCAGCAGGAAGGGCATGATCTCGGTTTTATGGAAAATCTGCGTTACCAGCTCACAGTCTTTCAGGTTATAAGTAGCGAGCGCCGGCTTATCCTCATTAA
>NZ_JABMCU010000106.1:0-15317 GCF_013179605.1 Enterobacter sp. CM29
TGGGTATCGCCCACACCCTGGTGGAGAACGGCTGGCACGACACGGAATTTCTGACGCGCTGCACAACGGGGTTCGATAAATTTGCCGACTATCTGACGGGCAAAACCGATGGTATCGCCAAAACCGCAGAGTGGGCTGCGGCGATTTGCGGCGTTGATGCCGCTAAAATCCGCGAACTGGCAGCGTTATTCCATAGCCATGTCACGATGCTCATGTCCGGATGGGGGATGCAGCGCCAGCAGTTTGGCGAGCAGAAGCACTGGATGCTGGTGACGCTCGCCGCGATGCTTGGGCAGATTGGCACACCCGGCGGCGGTTTTGGCCTTTCCTATCACTTTGCCAACGGCGGCAACCCGACGCGTAAAGCGGCGGTGCTGGCGTCCATGCAGGGCTCGGTGCAGGGGGGCGTGGACGCTGTGGATAAAATTCCGGTGGCACGCATTGTTGAAGCTCTGGAGAACCCCGGCGGGTTTTATCAGCACAACGGTCAGGATCGCCATTTCCCGGATATTAAGTTTGTCTGGTGGGCGGGTGGGGCCAACTTCACCCATCACCAGGATACCAACCGCCTGATCCGCGCCTGGCAGAAACCGGAGCTGGTGGTGATCTCGGAGTGCTTCTGGACCGCGTCAGCGAAACATGCCGATATCGTCTTGCCCGCCACGACCTCGTTCGAGCGTAACGATCTCACCATGACGGGGGATTACAGCAACCAGCATATGGTACCGATGAAGCGCGTCGTGGCTCCCCGGGATGAAGCGCGGGATGATTATGACGTCTTTGCTGACCTGAGTGAATTATGGGAAACGGGCGGACGGGAGCGTTTCACCGAGGGCAAAACGGATCTGCAATGGCTGGAAACGTTTTACCAGATTGCAAGCCAGCGCGGGGCTGCGCAGGGCGTGACGCTGCCGCCATTTGCTGAATTCTGGGAGGCGAATCAACTCTTCGAAATGCCGGAAAGCGAGCAGAACGCGCGGTTTGTGCGCTTTGCTGACTTCCGTCGCGATCCGGAGAATCACCCGTTAAAAACCGAAAGCGGGAAGATTGTGATCCACAGCGAGCGCATCGCCAGCTTTGGCTACGCGGACTGCCCGCCGCACCCGGCGTGGCTGGAGCCGGACGAATGGCATGGCAATGCGCAGCCGGGGCAGCTTCAGCTGCTGTCTGCCCATCCTGCCCATCGTCTGCACAGCCAGCTCAACTATTCGGCTCTGCGCGAGCAGTATGCGGTGGCGGGTCGTGAGCCGATCGCGCTGAATAGCGACGATGCAAAGGCGCGGCGGATTAACGACGGCGATCTCGTTCGCGTCTGGAACGCACGCGGGCAGGTGCTGGCTGGCGCCGTGGTGAGTGACGGGATCCGCCCAGGCGTGTTCTGCATTCATCAGGGAGCATGGCCGGATCTGGCGCTGGACGAGGGCGGTATTTGTAAGAACGGCGCCGTAAACGTGCTGACCAAAGATCTCCCCAGCTCGAAGCTGGGGAACGGCTGTGCGGGGAATACGGCGCTGGCATGGGTGGAGAAATATGAGGGGCCGGCGCTTCCCCTTACGGCATTTGATCCGCCTGCCAGCTCATGATCCACGTCGGGTGTTGGGTATCATCCTGCCAGGCGCTGTCTTCGATGCGAAAACCCTGAGCATGATAGAAATTCACCGCCCGCACGTTTTTCTGATACACCTCCAGGGTTAAATACGGGTAGTGCTGCTGAACATAGTTCAGCAGCGCACGCCCGATCCCCCTTCCGATGAACGCCGGGGCGACAAACAACGCCCCCACGAACTGGAACTGCATGAGGCTGATAAAACCGCACAGGGTACCGTTTTCCTCCCAGACCCAGGTCTCGGCGGCGGGAAGGTAATCATCCCGCACTACCGCTTCATTCGCTTGCCAGTAACTTGCGTCGATAAACGGATGCGCCTCGGTGGTGCTCTCCAGCCACAGACTCAAAAGCGGAGCGGTATCCTCACTTTGCCATTTGCGGATCATGGTGGCCCTCCGGGTGGCAGAAGCAGCCCTTAATGTGGTCATTGACCAGCCCGCAGGCCTGCATAAAGGAGTAACAGATGGTGGTGCCCACAAACTTAAAGCCGCGTTTTTTCAGCGCTTTTGACAGGGCATCTGAGGCGGGGGTAGACGTTGGGATCTCTGCAAGCGTGGCGGCCTGCGTCACCTTCGGCTCGTTATCCACAAACGTCCAGACAAAAGCTGAGAAGGGTTCGCCGTTTTGCTCCATCGCCAGATAAGCACGCGCGTTACCAATAATGGCCTGAATTTTACCGCGATGGCGGATGATCCCGGTATCCAGAACCAGCCTTTCCACGTCTTCGTCGGTCATGGCGGCCACCGCAACCGGATCGAAATGGTGGAAGGCCTTGCGATAGTTCTCACGCTTTTTCAGAACGGTGATCCACGACAGCCCGGCCTGCTGGCCTTCAAGGCAAATCATTTCAAACAGTTTTTTACCGTCGGTTTCCGGCACGCCCCATTCCTTGTCGTGATAATCGATATAAAGCTGATCCTGGCTTACCCAGCCGCAACGTTGCATAGGTCATCTCCCTTCCTGATACGGTAAACGCAAAAATTTCAATCTGCCCGGCTTGACGTGTTTGCTAAAGAGACAATAGTTAATACAGGGCTATACGCCCTAATACCTCTTCGAACAATGACATATATCGCCGAACTCGGCTCTTTCTGGAGTCGCTTTGATGATGTTAAAAAAAATCAGTGGTCGCCATGCTGCTTCTGGCCTGGTGGGTGTCTCAGCCTGCCTGCTTATATGTAACACCGCTTTTGCGTGGCAACAGGAATATATCGTTTCAGATGCACAAAGTAATACGACGGAACGCTATACATGGGACGCCGATCACCAACCTCGTTATGAAGATATTCTCGCGGAGCGTATCAACCATTCGCAGAATGCTGCGGGCTTTGCCCTGAACGACCCATCCGGTTCAGATGCGGAAACCGTTCTGAGCGTCGGCTGGAATTTTCCCGTGGCGGGACATTTTACCACCGGCCCCGTCATGGCGTGGCGCACTGATGGCGCTCCCCCTGCAACGGTGAATGCATTTGGTGAGGCAACTACCACGCAGCCGCTTACCGATCCCCTCTGGCATGCCAGCGTGAACTCGTTGGGGTGGCGCGTTGATACGCAGTATGGTGATTTACATCCCTGGGCGAAGATCAGCTACAACCAGCAGTCGGAGGAAGAATATTTGTACACCCTGGGCTTAAGCGCCAAATTTTAGGGTTGTTACTTTTTTAAACGCTGCGGTAACATATTTAATACAATAACGGCGCGGGCTGTGGTGATAGTGGTCACTCACCTTTAAGCGTTTTCTTTTCCGGCAAGGTCATTCATTCCCGCTTCCAGGCATTTCATTCCGTATCTCCTGCATTTCATGCCGTTTTACCCCTGGCGTTTTGGGGTTTTGTTTATCGTGTCCTCAGCGAACTTCCTTAATTTCTCTTGCAGGACACTGCCATGAACACATCAACTTATAACCGCACGCGTTGGCTGACGCTTTTCGGCACCATCGTTACCCAGTTCGCACTGGGCTCGGTCTATACCTGGAGCCTGTTTAACAGCGCCCTGTCCGATAAGCTCGGCGCACCGATAAGCCAGGTGGCATTCTCCTTCGGCTTGCTGAGCCTTGGATTAGCGATTTCCTCTTCCGTGGCGGGCAAACTTCAGGAGCGCTTCGGCGTGAAGCGCGTAACCATGGCCTCCGGGATCCTGCTGGGCGTGGGCTTCTTCCTGACGGCACATTCAAACAACCTGATGATGCTGTGGCTAAGCGCCGGGGTGCTGGTGGGTCTGGCGGACGGCGCAGGTTATCTGCTGACGCTGTCTAACTGCGTGAAGTGGTTCCCGGAGCGTAAAGGGCTTATTTCCGCGTTTGCCATTGGTTCATATGGCCTGGGCAGCCTGGGGTTCAAATTCATTGACTCCCATCTGCTGGCCTCGGTGGGGCTTGAGAAAACCTTTATGATCTGGGGCGTGATTGTGCTGGTAATGATCCTCTTCGGCGCCACGCTGATGAAAGATGCGCCACAGCAGGAAGTGAAAACCGTTAACGGCGTGGTGGAGAACGATTTCACCCTCGCTCAGTCCATGCGTAAGCCGCAGTACTGGATGCTGGCGGTGATGTTCCTGACGGCCTGCATGAGCGGTCTGTATGTCATCGGTGTGGCGAAAGATATCGCGCAGGGGATGGTAAAACTGGACGCGGCGACGGCGGCAAACGCGGTAACGGTCATCTCCATCGCTAACCTCTCGGGTCGTCTGGTACTGGGTATCCTGTCTGACAAAATCGCCCGTATCCGTGTGATTACGCTGGGGCAGGTCATCTCCCTGGTGGGTATGGCAGCACTGCTGTTCGCTCCGCTGAACGAGGCGACATTCTTTGCAGCAATTGCCTGCGTAGCCTTTAACTTTGGCGGCACTATTACCGTCTTCCCGTCACTGGTGAGCGAGTTCTTCGGCCTGAACAACCTGGCGAAAAACTACGGCGTCATTTATCTCGGCTTCGGTATCGGCAGTATTTGCGGTTCACTGATTGCCTCGCTGTTTGGCGGCTTCTACGTGACCTTCTACGTGATATTCGCTTTGCTGATTATTTCGCTGGCGCTGTCCACCACGATCCGTCAGCCGCAGCGCGAACTGTATAAAGAAGCGCATGTATGATGCGATGAAAAGAGGCCGCAGGGCCTCTTTTATTTATTTCTAAATCGCTTCCGGACTTGCTATTTTGTAAAAATCTTCATCGATTCACATTCTCTGCTGCCACTTTTCTTCCCTGCTGTGGTCTACTTATCGCGCTTGTAGACGTTTCTGATAACGGTTTCTCTCGCATCTACTTACTCTGTCAGCTTTCTCACTGAGATTCGGCGGGTTTTTATACCCCTTCCCCCAGGGTTGTTTGCATGAAATATATTAGGTCTCTTACCCAGCAAAGATTGTGTCTGATGCTGGCTGTCTATATCGGTTTGTTTCTGAATGGCGCGGTGCTGTTCAGACGAGTGGAAGGTTATTTCGAACACCTCACTGTAAGAAATGGAATTTTTGCCGCGATTGAAGTGTTTGGCTCAATTCTGGCGACCTTCTTCCTGTTACGCCTGCTCTCTCTCTTTGGCCGTCGTACATGGCAAATTCTGGCCTCGCTGGTGGTGATTATCTCCGCCGCCGCAAGCTATTACATGACATTCATGAACGTGGTCATTGGCTACGGTATTGTGGCCTCGGTGATGACCACGGACATCGACCTCTCGAAAGAGGTGGTGGGCCAAGGGTTCATCCTGTGGACGATTCTGACCTGCCTGATCCCGCTCTTCTTTATCTGGAGTAACACCTGTCGCTACACCCTGTTACGCCAGTTGCGTACCCGGGGACAGCGCATCCGCAACGTCGCCGTCGTTCTTCTGGCGGGTCTGCTGGTATGGGCGCCTATTCGCCTGATGGAAAAGCAGCAAAAACGGATCGAAAAAGCGACAGGCGTGGATATGCCAAGCTACGGCGGCGTGGTGGCTAACTCGTACCTGCCGTCTAACTGGCTGTCGGCGTTAGGTCTTTATGCCTGGGCTCAGGCGGACGAATCCAGCGATGTGAAATCGCTGATTAACCCGACCAAAAAGTTCACCTACCAGGCTCCGGCTGACGGGCTGGATGATACTTACGTGGTCTTCGTTATCGGCGAAACGACGCGCTGGGATCATATGGGTATTCTCGGTTATGACCGCGATACCACCCCGAAACTGGCGCAGGAAAAGAATCTGGTGGCATACCGCGGCTACTCCTGCGATACCGCCACGAAGCTCTCGTTGCGCTGTATGTTTGTTCGCGAGGGCGGTGCGAGTGATAACCCTCAGCGCACTCTCAAAGAGCAAAACGTGTTTGCTGTTCTGAAGCAGCTTGGATTTAGCTCCGATCTGTTCGCCATGCAAAGTGAGATGTGGTTCTACACCAACACCATGGCGGATAACATCGCCTACCGCGAGCAGATTGGCGCCGAGCCGCGTAACCGCGGAAAGAACGTTGATGACATGCTGCTGCTCTCTGAAATGGAACAGTCGCTGAAAAACCATCCGCAGGGTAAGCACCTTATTGTTCTGCATACCAAAGGGTCACACTACAGCTACTATCAGCGTTACACGCGCGATTTCGCCAAATGGACGCCTGAGTGCGTCGGCATTAACAAGAACTGTAGCAAGCAGGAGTTGATCAATGCCTATGATAACTCGATTCTGTATGTGGATACCTTCCTCAGCCGGGTGATTGACCAGCTTCGCGATAAGAAAGCGATTGTGATCTACGCGGCCGACCACGGTGAGTCCATCAACGAGAAAGAGCATTTACACGGTACGCCGCGTAAGCTGGCGCCACCAGAGCAGTTCCGCGTGCCGATGATCATGTGGATGTCGGACAAGTATCTGGAAAACCCGGACAAAGCCAAAATGTTTGCCCACCTGAAACAGCAGGCAGAGATTAAGGTACCGCGCCGTCACGTTGAGCTGTACGACACTATTATGGGCTGTCTCGGCTATACCTCACCGAATGGTGGGATTAACGAAAACAACAACTGGTGTAAACTCCCTGATAACACCACAAAAGCCGCGCAGTAGCTGGTCTGGCGAGAATATCGCCAGTTGAATGGCTTTTTGAAAATAAGGGATTGACGAGGGCGCACCTCAGCAGTAAGATGCGCTCCGCATTCGGCGAGTAGCGCAGCTTGGTAGCGCAACTGGTTTGGGACCAGTGGGTCGGAGGTTCGAATCCTCTCTCGCCGACCACATTCTAAAAAGGGCTAACCGCAAGGTTAGCCCTTTTTGCATTAACGCGTTACCCCACCCGAGTCCTCAAAATACCCCTTAGCCCTGCTTCCCCCTGCCTGCTTGCGGTTTTGTGACATAATCCATTGTATTTTTTTATATATAGTTTGATCTTTTTTCGCGTTGCTTATGGATAACCTCAGCATTTTTCGCTGTGCGTTTTAACGTTCGCGGTATTTAGTGCTCAGATAATCACCATTCTGTAAGAAAATTTACCCATTCTGAATAAAACTTAATCACTGGGTGTTGCGAAATAGGGAGGGGTTTGTGCTGCAACATGGCGAGTAGCATAAATTTCTCTGCTGAAAACTGGCATTCAGAGTTTTTTTAATCTTTGTTTGCGGTTTCTCACACTCCACGTAAATCCCCGCCACCTGTATTGACGTTTTCACATTCTGTTGACAGATTGTAGGGCACGAGGGGCATTTCAGGGAGGATCTGCGCTGCAACTCAAACGCTCTTCTGAAAGGATTCTCTATCCCTTTTAACGCCCTCGGGCATCACCGACCGGACCGGGTAAAAAATAAATAAAGGTCAGGCGGCGTAACACAACAAAGCAAAACATCACATTGGAGCACAATAATGAGTATTTCCTTGAAGAAGTCAGGGATGCTGAAGCTTGGTCTGAGCCTGGTGGCCATGACCGTCGCAGCAAGCGTACAGGCAAAAACCCTGGTTTACTGTTCTGAAGGCTCTCCGGAAGGCTTTAACCCACAGCTCTTTACCTCTGGTACGACTTACGACGCAAGCTCTGTACCGATCTATAACCGTCTGGTTGAATTTAAAACCGGTACCACGGAAGTGATTCCTGGCCTGGCTGAAAAGTGGGATATCAGCGAAGACGGTAAAACCTATACCTTCCACCTGCGTCAGGGCGTGAAGTGGCAGGACAGCAAAGAATTCAAACCTACGCGCGACTTTAACGCCGACGACGTAGTGTTCTCCTTCGACCGTCAAAAAAATGCCCAGAACCCGTACCATAAAGTGTCTGGCGGCAGCTATGAATACTTCGAAGGGATGGGTCTGCCAGACCTGATTGCTGAAGTGAAAAAAGTGGACGATAAAACCGTTCAGTTCGTGCTGACGCGTCCGGAAGCGCCATTCCTCGCTGACCTGGCGATGGACTTCGCCTCTATTCTCTCTAAAGAGTACGCGGACAACATGCTGAAAGCCGGCACGCCGGAAAAAGTGGACCTGAACCCAATCGGTACCGGCCCGTTCCAGCTACTTCAGTACCAGAAAGATTCCCGTATTCTGTATAAAGCCTTCCCGGGCTACTGGGGCACCAAGCCGCAGATCGACCGTCTGGTCTTCTCCATCACGCCTGACGCATCCGTGCGTTACGCAAAATTGCAGAAAAACGAATGTCAGGTGATGCCGTATCCAAACCCGGCTGACATCGCGCGCATGAAGCAGGACAAAAATATCAACCTGATGGAGCAGGCGGGCCTGAACGTGGGTTATCTCTCCTTCAACACCGAGAAGAAACCGTTCGATGACGTGAAAGTGCGTCAGGCGCTGACCTACGCGGTGAACAAAGAAGCGATCATCAAAGCCGTTTACCAGGGCGCTGGCGTTGCGGCCAAGAACCTGATCCCACCAACCATGTGGGGCTATAACGACGACATTAAGGACTACACCTACGATCCTGAGAAAGCGAAAGCGCTGCTGAAAGAAGCGGGCCAGGATAAAGGTTTCACCGTTGAGCTGTGGGCGATGCCGGTACAGCGTCCTTACAACCCGAACGCACGTCGTATGGCGGAAATGGTTCAGGCTGACTGGGCGAAGATTGGCGTACAGGCCAAAATTGTGACCTACGAGTGGGGCGAGTACCTGAAACGCGCCAAAGCGGGCGAACACCAGGCGGTCATGATGGGCTGGACCGGCGACAACGGGGATCCGGACAACTTCTTCGCGACCCTGTTCAGCTGTGCGGCAGCGAAAGACGGTTCCAACTACTCTCGCTGGTGCTACAAGCCGTTTGAAGACCTGATCCAGCCGGCGCGTGCGACCGATGATCACAACAAACGTATCGAACTGTACAAGCAAGCGCAGGTTGTCATGCACGATCAGGCTCCGGCGCTGATTGTTGCTCACTCCACCGTGTACGAGCCAGTGCGTAAAGAAGTGAAGGGCTACGTGGTCGATCCACTGGGCAAACACCACTTCGAAAACGTGTCTGTTGAATAATAAGTAGGGTGTTCTCCCTCTCCCTGTGGGAGAGGGCAGGGGTGAGGGGCGTGCATGCATCCCCTCACCCTAACCCTCTCCCGAAGGGAGAGGGAATTTACATTTGTGAGCAATACAGACGACACGCTACTGAGCGTGCGTCATCAGAGAGAATCCGGGTTATGTTGCAGTTCATCCTCCGACGTCTGGGACTGGTTATCCCGACGTTTATCGGTATCACCCTTCTCACTTTTGCCTTCGTCCATATGATCCCGGGTGATCCGGTGATGATTATGGCGGGCGAGCGTGGTATCTCCCCTGAACGTCATGCGCAACTGCTGGCTGAACTCGGCCTTGATAAGCCGATGTGGCAGCAGTACCTCCACTACATCTGGGGCGTATTACACGGCGATTTAGGGATTTCACTGAAAAGCCGTCTTCCGGTGTGGGACGAGTTCGTGCCGCGTTTCCAGGCGACGCTGGAACTCGGCATCTGCGCCATGATCTTCGCGACCGCGGTGGGGATTCCCGTCGGCGTGCTGGCTGCCGTTAAGCGTGGCTCTATTTTCGACCACACCGCCGTTGGCCTGGCACTGACCGGCTACTCCATGCCTATCTTCTGGTGGGGCATGATGCTGATCATGCTGGTCTCGGTGCAGTGGAACCTGACGCCGGTCTCCGGACGTGTCAGCGATATGGTTTTCCTTGACGACACCAACCCGTTAACCGGCTTTATGCTGATTGATACGGCGATCTGGGGCGAAGAGGGCAACTTCATTGATGCGGTTGCGCACATGATCCTGCCTGCAATGGTGCTGGGCACCATCCCACTTGCGGTGATCGTGCGTATGACTCGTTCCTCCATGCTGGAAGTGCTGGGCGAAGATTATATTCGTACTGCCCGCGCTAAAGGTCTGACCCGTATGCGCGTCATCATCATTCATGCCCTGCGTAACGCCATGCTGCCGGTGGTGACCGTTATCGGTTTGCAGGTCGGTACGCTGCTGGCCGGGGCGATCCTGACCGAAACCATCTTCTCCTGGCCAGGCCTTGGACGCTGGCTGATTGATGCGCTGCAACGCCGTGACTATCCGGTTGTGCAGGGCGGTGTATTGCTGGTCGCGACGATGATTATCCTCGTCAACCTGCTGGTCGATTTGCTGTACGGCGTGGTGAACCCGCGTATTCGTCATAAGAAGTAAGGGGCCATCATGTCACAAGTTACTCAAAATAAAGCGGTTACCGCACCGGTACCAATGACGCCGATGCAGGAATTCTGGCACTACTTCAAGCGCAACAAAGGCGCGGTCGTCGGGCTGGTGTATGTTTCCATTATGATCCTGATTGCGGTGTTTGCGAACTTCCTTGCGCCGTATAACCCCGCGGACCAGTTCCGTGATGCGCTGCTCGCGCCACCGGCCTGGCAGGAAGGTGGTAGCCTGACGCACCTGCTCGGTACTGATGACGTTGGCCGCGATGTGCTGTCTCGTCTGATGTACGGCGCGCGCCTCTCTCTGCTGGTTGGCTGTCTTGTGGTGGTGTTGTCGCTGATCATGGGCGTTGTGCTTGGTCTGGTGGCGGGCTACTTCGGCGGCATCGTTGATAACGTCATCATGCGTATCGTCGATATCATGCTGGCATTGCCAAGCCTTCTGCTGGCCCTGGTGCTGGTCGCGGTCTTTGGTCCTTCGATAGGCAATGCCGCGCTCGCGCTAACGTTCGTTGCGCTTCCTCACTATGTCCGATTAACCCGTGCGGCCGTGCTGGTCGAGGTGAACCGCGATTATGTGACGGCATCTCGAGTGGCGGGTGCGGGGGCGATGCGCCAGATGTTCGTCAATATTCTTCCTAACTGCCTTGCACCGCTGATTGTTCAGGCGTCGCTCGGTTTTTCTAACGCCATTCTCGATATGGCCGCTCTTGGCTTCCTTGGCATGGGTGCGCAGCCGCCAACACCGGAATGGGGCACCATGCTCTCCGACGTGTTGCAGTTCGCGCAAAGCGCCTGGTGGGTCGTCACCTTCCCGGGTCTGGCGATTCTGCTGACGGTGCTGGCATTTAACCTGATGGGTGATGGTCTGCGTGATGCACTTGATCCCAAACTGAAGCAGTAAGAGGCACGAGATGGCGTTATTAAATGTAGATAAATTATCGGTGCACTTCGGCGATGAAGGCACACCGTTTCGTGCTGTGGACCGCATCAGCTATAGCGTAAATCAGGGCGAAGTGGTTGGTATCGTTGGGGAGTCCGGTTCCGGTAAGTCAGTGAGTTCACTGGCAATCATGGGGCTGATTGATTATCCCGGCCGCGTAATGGCGGAAAGCCTGGAGTTCAATGGTCAGGATCTGCAGCGCATTTCCGAAAAACAGCGCCGCCAACTGGTGGGAGCGGAAGTGGCGATGATCTTCCAGGACCCGATGACCAGTCTGAACCCGTGTTACACCGTGGGTTTCCAGATTATGGAAGCCATTAAGGTGCACCAGGGCGGTAACAAGCAAACCCGTCGCCAGCGCGCTATTGACCTGCTGACGCAGGTGGGTATACCCGATCCGGCATCGCGTCTGGACGTTTATCCGCACCAGTTGTCCGGTGGGATGAGTCAGCGTGTAATGATCGCGATGGCCATTGCCTGTCGTCCAAAACTGCTGATTGCCGATGAACCGACAACCGCGCTGGACGTGACCATTCAGGCGCAAATTATTGAGCTACTGCTGGAGTTGCAGCAGAAAGAGAATATGGCGCTGGTGCTGATTACGCACGATCTGGCGCTGGTGGCTGAAGCGGCACACAAAATCATTGTGATGTATGCAGGCCAGGTGGTGGAGACCGGGAGTTCACACGATATCTTCCGGGCCCCGCGTCATCCCTATACGCAGGCGCTGCTGCGCGCGCTGCCGGAGTTCGCGCAGGATAAAGCGCGTCTGGCCTCGCTGCCGGGGGTGGTACCGGGTAAATATGACCGTCCTCAGGGCTGTCTGCTTAACCCGCGCTGCCCGTATGCGACGGATAAATGCCGCGTCGACGAGCCGGAGCTGAACCTGTTAGCTGACGGACGTCAGTCGAAATGCCACTACCCACTCGATGATGCCGGGAGGCCAACACTATGAGTACGCAACAAATGCTGTTGCAGGCCATCGACCTGAAAAAACATTACCCGGTGAAGAAGGGCCTCTTTGCTCCTGAGCGCCTGGTAAAAGCGCTGGATGGTGTCTCCTTTACTCTCGAACGCGGAAAAACGCTGGCGGTGGTAGGGGAATCTGGCTGTGGGAAGTCCACGCTGGGCCGTCTGTTAACGATGATTGAAGTTCCGACTGGCGGCGAGCTTTACTATCAGGGCCAGGATCTGCTCAAGCACGATCCGCAGGCGCAGAAACTGCGACGTCAGAAAATCCAGATTGTGTTCCAGAATCCGTATGGTTCGCTGAACCCGCGAAAAAAAGTGGGGCAGATTCTGGAAGAGCCGCTGCTGATCAACAGCAACCTGAGCAAAGAGCAGCGTCGTGAAAAAGCGCTGGCGATGATGGCGAAGGTGGGCCTGAAAACCGAGCATTACGATCGCTATCCGCATATGTTCTCTGGCGGTCAACGTCAGCGTATCGCCATCGCCCGTGGTCTGATGCTCGACCCGGACGTGGTGATTGCCGATGAACCGGTTTCGGCGCTCGACGTATCCGTGCGTGCGCAGGTGCTGAACCTGATGATGGATTTACAGCAGGATCTTGGGCTGTCGTACGTTTTCATCTCCCATGACCTGTCTGTGGTTGAGCACATTGCCGATGAGGTGATGGTGATGTATCTGGGACGCTGCGTAGAGAAGGGGACGAAAGATCAGATCTTTAATAACCCGCGTCATCCATATACTCAGGCACTACTGTCTGCGACGCCGCGACTGAACCCGGATGACCGTCGTGAGCGCATTAAGCTGACCGGCGAGTTACCAAGCCCGCTTAACCCGCCGCCGGGATGTGCGTTCAACGCCCGCTGCCGTCGCCGCTTCGGTCCGTGTACGCAGTTGCAGCCACAACTGAAAGATTATGGTGGACAGCTGGTGGCCTGCTTCGCGGTCGATCAGGATGAAAACGGCGAAAAGCCGCATGCATAAAGGAAAAAACCGGCGATTAGCCGGTTTTTTTTACGTCTGAGATCTACTTCCGTAAACGAATCTGGTCAACGGCGTGTTTCTCACTCTTGGTGAGGATCAGGCTTGCACGTTCGCGCGTCGGCAGGATGTTCTCTTTGAGGTTGACGTAGTTGATCTCATTCCACAGCCCGGTCGCCACGTTGATAGCCTCTTCTTCAGAGAGCTGAGCGTAGTTGTGGAAGTAAGAATCCGGGTCGGTGAACGCCCCTTCACGGAACTTCAGGAAGCGGTTGATATACCAGCGTTGCAACAGATCTTCAGGCGCATCCACATAAATTGAGAAATCGACGAAGTCAGAGACAAACACGTGATGCGGATCGTGAGGGTAATCCATCCCGCTTTGCAGTACGTTTAACCCCTCCAGAATCAGGATGTCGGGCTGCACCACCGTTTTGTCACCATCCGGGATGCGGTCGTAGATCAGATGCGAGTAGACCGGTGCGGTAACGTTCGGCACGCCCGATTTTAAATCAGAGACAAACTTTACCAGGCGGTGCATATCATAAGAGAGCGGGAAGCCCTTCTTCTTCATCAGGCCGCGTTCTTTCAACACCTCATTGGGATGCAGGAAGCCGTCGGTGGTGATCAGCTCCACGCTGCGGTGTTCCGGCCAGCGGCTCAGCAGCGCCTGAAGCACGCGCGCGGTGGTACTTTTACCCACTGCCACGCTGCCCGCAATACTGATGATATAAGGAATACGTTGACCGTTCGTGCCGAGGAACTGTTCCAGTACGGCCTGACGACGCAAGTTGGAGCTGATATAAAAGTTAAGCAAGCGAGAGAGGGGGAGATAGATTTCTGCCACCTCTTCCAGGGAGAGATCTTCGTTTATCCCTTTTAGCCGTGCGATTTCACCTTCCGTCAGTGTCATAGGGACGGAGTCACGCAGGGCTGCCCACTGGCTACGGTTAAACTGAAGATAGGGCGTCATTAACGTTTGCTCTTTTTTGCTCATAAGCATGCTTCTGTGAACCATCACGAAACGGCGGGTGCGGGCTCATCACATAGTTAATTTTGGACAATGGGCAGGAGGTTAACACCAGATGAAAGGAATAATAAGAAAAAATATGGGAAAGCGATGCTTAACCGGGCAGGCATCACCCGGGGCTATAGCGTGCCGAAATCAGGCGTTCATGTTGGATTTTTAATCACGAGCGGGTGAATTTACAGCGGTTAGCCCTGGTTTCGAATAAAATGTGAGCGAAAGAACGTTTTATGCAATTTTTTAGTTGCATGACTGCGCAGGTCTCCATAGAATGCGCGCTACTTGATGCCGACTTAGCTCAGTAGGTAGAGCAACTGACTTGTAATCAGTAGGTCACCAGTTCGATTCCGGTAGTCGGCACCATCAAGTCCGGTGGGGTTCCCGAGCGGCCAAAGGGAGCAGACTGTAAATCTGCCGTCACAGACTTCGAAGGTTCGAATCCTTCCCCCACCACCACTTTCTGGCAGCGTCAACGCCGCCGGAGCTGGTTGGAAAAATTGACCAGCTCGAACAGAAAAGAGAGAAATCTCTTTTTTTGTTACAGAAAGAACTGGGTAGCCGAGTTTCAGGATGCGGGCATCGTATAATGGCTATTACCTCAGCCTTCCAAGCTGATGATGCGGGTTCGATTCCCGCTGCCCGCTCCAATACGTGCTGATATGGCTCAGTTGGTAGAGCGCACCCTTGGTAAGGGTGAGGTCCCCAGTTCGACTCTGGGTATCAGCACCACTTCACTTCTCCCTCCCTTTCTCTCTGTTTCAATTTAAATGTATTCAACAGTTCAGGCATTTTCGCCTGGTTGATGTGGTGATAT
Source organism: Enterobacter sp. CM29 (assembly GCF_013179605.1). Classification (NCBI taxonomy): domain Bacteria; kingdom Pseudomonadati; phylum Pseudomonadota; class Gammaproteobacteria; order Enterobacterales; family Enterobacteriaceae; genus Enterobacter; species Enterobacter sp. CM29. The sequence goes on from NZ_JABMCU010000106.1 coordinate 14,945, forward strand.
CACCGATTTATCCGTGTCTTAGAGGGACAATCGATGTCTAAAGAAAAGTTTGAACGTACAAAACCGCACGTTAACGTCGGTACTATCGGCCACGTTGACCATGGTAAAACAACGCTGACCGCTGCAATCACTACCGTACTGGCTAAAACCTACGGCGGTGCTGCTCGTGCTTTCGACCAGATCGATAACGCACCAGAAGAAAAAGCTCGTGGTATCACCATCAACACCTCTCACGTTGAGTATGACACCCCGACTCGCCACTACGCACACGTAGACTGCCCAGGCCACGCCGACTATGTTAAAAACATGATCACCGGTGCTGCGCAGATGGACGGCGCGATCCTGGTTGTTGCTGCGACTGACGGCCCTATGC
>NZ_JABMCU010000107.1:0-15234 GCF_013179605.1 Enterobacter sp. CM29
ACGTGGCAGGGGTTATCGGTCTGAGCGCAGCGCTCGAATTTCTCGCAGATACGGACGTGGCTCAGGCTGAAAGCTGGAGCCGGGGCCTGGCGACGCTGGCAGAAGAAGAGCTTAAGAAACGCCCCGGGTTTCGCTCGTTCCGCGTCCAGGACTCCAGCCTGCTCGCCTTTGATTTTGCGGGCGTACACCATAGCGACATGGTGACGCTGCTTGCCGGATACGGCATTGCCCTGCGCGCAGGACAGCACTGCGCCCAGCCGCTGCTGGCGGCCATGGGGGTGAGCGGTACCCTGCGCGCCTCGTTTGCACCGTACAACACAAAAAGTGACGTCGACGCGCTGGTTTCCGCCGTCGACCGCGCCCTGGAATTACTGGTGGATTAATGACAAGTTCAGCCTTAGCCGGGCATCCGTTCGGCACCGTTATCACTGAAGAGACGTTAAAACAGACCTTCGTCCCGCTCACGCAGTGGGAAGATAAATATCGTCAGTTGATCCTGCTGGGCAAACAGTTGCCCACGCTGTCAGACGAACTGAAATCGCAGGCGAAGGAGATAGCTGGCTGCGAGAACCGCGTCTGGCTTGGGTTTAGCATATCCGGTGAGAAACTGCATTTCTTCGGCGACAGCGAGGGACGCATTGTTCGCGGTCTGCTGGCCGTGCTGTTGACCGCAATCGAAGGGAAAAGCGCCGCAGAGCTGCTGGTGCATTCTCCGCTGGCGCTGTTTGATGAGCTGGGACTTCGCACGCAGCTTAGCGCCTCGCGCGGTCAGGGACTGATTGCGCTAAACGACGCGGTGCTGGATGCCGCCCGTCAGGCTCAGGCCTGACGTTCCGCCTTCGCCATCATCTTCTTCAGGGCGTGAGAGACCGCCACAAAGCCGAAGGAGGCGGTCACCATGGTGGCCGCTCCAAACCCTGAGGCACAATCCATCCGCTTTGGCCCTTCCGCCGTGCTTTTCATTGCACAGACCGAACCATCCGCCTGCGGATAAACCAGCGCTTCTGTCGAGAACACACAGTCCACGCCCAGCTTGCCTTTACTGTTCTTCACCACGTTGAAGTCGCTTTTTAAGCGCTCGCGCAGCTTAGCGGCCAGTGGATCCTGAATGGTTTTCGCCAGATCTGCCACCTGGATCTGCGTCGGATCAATTTGTCCACCCGCGCCGCCCGTTGTCACCAGCGGCACCTTGTAACGACGACAGTAAGCGATCAGCGCCGCTTTTGGCCGCACGCTGTCGATGGCGTCAATCACATAGCTGTAGCCTTTGCTCATGTACTCCGCGACGTTATCTGCCGTCACAAAGTCGTCAATCACCGTTACGCGGCACTCCGGGTTGATGAGACGAATACGCTCCGCCATCACCTCGGACTTCGCCAGACCGACGTTATCACGCAGGGCGTGGATCTGACGGTTAGTGTTAGTGACGCAGACGTCATCCATATCAATCAACGTAATTGCGCCAATGCCGGTTCTCGCCAGCGCTTCTGCCGCCCACGAACCCACGCCACCAATGCCCACCACGCAGACATGCGCATCCGCGAACAGTTGCAGGGCTTTTTCACCGTATAACCGTGCCGTGCCGCCGAAACGCTGGCGCCAGGCATCGCTGATTACCACAGACATAAAACCTCAGATATAAAAAGGGTGAGGTATTCCTCACCCTGAACCGTAATCCGTCTTGCGCTCAGAATACCACACTCAGCCGCTAAATACGTTCCCGGTACCCGGCGCTGTCTTCAGCACCCACACGCGCCCGTAGTGGTTATACCAGCCTGCACGGTGGCCGGCATCCGGGCCGATGCCCTGGTAAATATCGAAGTGCTGACCTTTAATCGCCCCGCCCACGTCCAGCGCCACCATCAGGCGTAATTCATACTTGCCGTTGAATTTGCCGTTGTTGTCGAGGAGAGGGACTTCCGCCAGCAGCGTAGTACCCGCCGGGATAATCGAACGATCCGATGCCACAGAAGCGCGGCCAATCAGCGGGACGGCGCTCGCCCCTTTCACCGGCGCAAAGTTCTGCGGTTTGAAGAAGACAAACGATGGATTCTGCTCAAGCAGCTCACGCACTTCCGCTTCGCTGTGTTTTTCGCCCCACTCGCGGATCGCCTGCATCGACATATCTTCTCGTTTCACTTCACCACGGTCGATGAGCACCTTACCGATGCTGCGATAGGCATGGCCGTTTTTCCCGGCATAGCTAAAGAAGTTCAGCGGCGAGCCGTCGCCAAAATCAATATAGCCGCTGCCCTGCACGTCCATGATGAAGTTATCCATCAGCGAGTTGCTGTAGGCCAGCACGTAATTTTCGCTAAGCGCACCGGCATAGATTTCAGCGCGGGACGGGAGACGACCGCGTTTTGGCGGCATGCGGTAAATCGGATACTGGAATTCGCCCTGACGCGTGTGTCGTGCCTGGACAACCGGGGTGTAGTAGCCGGTAAACTGAACGTTACCGTAGTTATCCGCCCCTTCCATCTGCCACGCGTCAATACCAAACTGGCGCATATTGCGCGTATCACCGCCAGCACGCAGCCAGTCCTGCACTGCACTATAAACGTTGTTCTGTGAGCCATACAGGCGTGGCGACGCTTTGCGGATCTGGTATACCTGCTCGGAGAAATCCCCGGCATTGATTGGAGCACCCACGGCATCTGGCTGGTTAACTAAAGAGAAAGGCTGGGATAACTTCCCGTCTTTATACTGTTGACCGCGATCGGTCGGTTTGGAAGAGCAGGCCGCAAGAATCGCTACCATTGCGCCTGTCATCAGATACTTCACCCAACGTCCTTTCATTATATCTCGTCTTTTAGTTGCCCAATTCCGCGTGATGAAGATAACAAACCCACCGTGGTAATGAAATGCGATCGCCTTCCCTTTGGCAAATTCTGGACAAAAAATAGTCCAAAGTGGCTATTCCCGTTCATTTTGCATACAAAATAATGAATTATGCGAAAAAGGGGTTGCATCACAAACCTATCCGAGTATAGTGCGCTTCCACGGACGCGGGGTGGAGCAGCCTGGTAGCTCGTCGGGCTCATAACCCGAAGGTCGTCGGTTCAAATCCGGCCCCCGCAACCAATTAAAATTTGATGAAGTATCTTCTACGACTGTAGAAAGACGGACGCGGGGTGGAGCAGCCTGGTAGCTCGTCGGGCTCATAACCCGAAGGTCGTCGGTTCAAATCCGGCCCCCGCAACCAATCAAATTTGAAGAAGTAAGTTTCTACAAGTGTAGAAAGACGGACGCGGGGTGGAGCAGCCTGGTAGCTCGTCGGGCTCATAACCCGAAGGTCGTCGGTTCAAATCCGGCCCCCGCAACCAACACTTCTTAAAACAATAAACACCCTTAAGGGTGTTTTTTTGTATCTGCCGTTTGTGAAAGTGCCGGGCGAGATACCCGGCGTAATACCCTATCCCCGCCGCGCCAGCGTTTCCCCGTCTGAGAAATAGGCCCGAATACCCGCCAGAATCGACTCCGCCACTTCCTGCTGGAATTTAGCCGTCTTGAGCTTGCGTTCCTCTTGCACGTTACTGATAAACGCGGTTTCGACCAGAATGGACGGAATATCTGGCGCTTTCAGTACTGCAAATCCGGCCTGCTCGACGCTGTTTTTGTGCAGCTTGTTGACCCGGCCCAGTTTGCCCAGCACCGCTTTACCAAACTTCAGACTGTCGGTAATGGTCAGCGACTGCACCATATCAAACAGCGTATGGTCGACGTAACGATCCCCGCTTTTGCTCACGCCACCGATTAAATCCGAGGCGTTCTGCGTGTCCGCCAGGTATCTCGCGGCGGTACTGGTCGCCCCTTTCGTTGACAGGGCAAACACCGACGATCCGCTCGGCTGGCGGCTGGTGAAGGCATCCGCATGAATAGAGACAAACAGATCCGCGCGCTGCTTCTGCGCTTTCGCCACGCGGACCTTCAGCGGGATAAAGACATCTTCGTTGCGCGTCATGTAGGCGCGCATATTGCCCTCTTTGTCGATTAACGCCTTCAGACGACGGGCAATTTGCAGCACCACATCTTTTTCGCGGGTGTGATATTTCCCAACGGCGCCGGAATCTTCTCCGCCGTGGCCAGGATCGAGCATGATCACAATCGGACGATCGCGCCCCGCCCTGCCCGGCTTAGGACCACTTTGCGCAGGTGGGACCTGCCGCTGGAGATCGCCTTTGTTGTAATCTTCAAGTAACGCCAGGAGCGGGTCCTGAATATCCGTTGCATTCGCCGGATAGAGATCCATTACCAGGCGCTCCTTAAAGGCGGCAACAGGCGCAAGGGCAAAGAGCTGCGGTTTCACGTTCTGCTTGAGCTCAAACACCATGCGCACGGTTTGCGGATCGAACTGCCCGACGCGCGCCGATTTGATAAAAGGATCGTCGCCACGGATCTGCGCCGCCATGCCTTTAAGCACGGAGTTGAGATTCACACCTTCGAGATCAACCACCACACGTTCAGGATTGCTGAGGGCAAATTGTTTGTATTTCAGCACGCGGTTGGACTCGACCGTCACGCGCGTATAGGTCGACGACGGCCAGACGCGCACCGCGACTACCTGGCTTGTGGCGGCAAGACCCACCTGGCTGACGCTAAGCAACCACATCGCCCCGGCCCCTTTTAACAGGCGGCGGCGGCTTATTGCTGAATTGGATCCCGACATGCTTCTCCCGAGCAAGAAATCTGATTGATGAACAAAACGCCCAAATTGACCGAAAACTTTAACGAATGACGCATAAACTGTCATCTATAAAAGGGTAAACAATCATACGTTAACGCACGGATTACTTATTATTTTCTGTGTGTCGCAGAAAATTTTGGCTTGCACACGCGGCCACAATCGAATAAAAATACATAAATAACGAATAAACATTCATTAAGGGTTGTGTCATGGTTAAGGAACGCAGAACCGAACTGGTCCAGGGATTCCGCCATTCTGTTCCCTATATCAACACCCATCGGGGGAAAACCTTTGTCATCATGCTTGGCGGCGAAGCCATTGAGCATGAGAACTTTTCCAGTATCGTCAATGATATCGGCCTGCTGCACAGCCTCGGCATCCGTCTGGTGGTGGTGTATGGCGCACGTCCGCAAATCGAAGCCAACCTGGCCGCCCATCACCATGAGCCGATCTACCACAAACATACCCGCGTGACGGATGCGAAAACCCTCGAACTGGTCAAACAGGCGGCGGGTCTGTTGCAGCTCGATATCACCGCCCGCCTGTCGATGAGCCTGAGTAATACGCCGCTGCAGGGCGCGCACATCAACGTGGTGAGCGGCAACTTTATCATCGCTCAGCCGCTCGGCGTGGACGATGGCGTGGATTACTGCCACAGCGGCCGCATCCGGCGCATTGATGAAGAAGCCATTCACCGCCAGTTAGACAATGGCGCGATCGTCCTGATGGGACCCGTTGCCGTTTCCGTAACGGGTGAAAGTTTTAATCTGACCTCAGAAGAGATTGCCACCCAGCTGGCCATCAAGCTGAAAGCGGAAAAAATGATCGGCTTTTGCTCCTCACAGGGTGTCGTGAACGATGAGGGCGTGATTGTGCCAGAACTTTTTCCGAATGAAGCCCAGGCGCGCGTCGAAGCGCTGGAAGCACAAGGCGATTACTATTCCGGTACCGTGCGTTTTCTGCGCGGCGCCGTCAAAGCGTGCCGCAGCGGGGTACGCCGCAGCCACCTGATCAGCTATCAGGAAGACGGCGCGCTGTTGCAGGAACTGTTCTCCCGGGACGGGATCGGTACGCAGATCGTAATGGAGAGCGCCGAGCAGATCCGCCGTGCCACCATCAATGACATCGGCGGCATTCTGGAGCTGATCCGTCCGCTGGAACAACAGGGCATTCTGGTTCGCCGCTCCCGCGAGCAGCTGGAGATGGAGATCGACAAGTTCACCATCATCCAGCGAGATAACCTGACCATTGCCTGTGCGGCGCTTTATCCGTTCCCGGAAGAGCAGATTGGCGAAATGGCGTGCGTTGCCGTGCACCCGGATTACCGTAGCTCCTCGCGGGGGGAACTGCTGCTTGAACGCGTGGCGGCACAGGCGCGCCAGATGGGTCTGAGCAAGCTGTTCGTGCTCACCACGCGCAGCATTCACTGGTTCCAGGAGCGCGGCTTCACGCCGGTGGATATTGATTCGCTGCCGGAAAGTAAGAAAGAGATGTACAACTACCAGCGCCGCTCGAAGGTGTTAATGGCGGACCTGGGATAACAATCACCCTCTCCTGTCGGAGAGGGTGATTACTCAGACAGATTCAAAAATCGCGCTTAATCCGCTTCTGCGCTCGGTGCGAGTGGCAATCGCCTGACCCAGCACGCGTTCATCCGCATACAGCGACAGACGCTGGCGCGCACGGGTAACGGCGGTGTAGACCAACTCACGGGTTACGACCGGCGAAAGCTGTGTCGGCAGGATCAGCGCCGCATGGTTGAACTCTGAGCCCTGAGACTTGTGTACCGTCATCGCCCATGCCGTTTCATGCTCTGGCAGACGGCTGGGCTGGACGGACTTCACGCTGCCGTCCGGTAGCTGGAACCAGACGCGCAAACCGTTACCGCGATCGAGCGCAATACCGATATCCCCGTTGAACAGCCCCAGCGTACTGTCGTTGCGGGAGATCATCACTGGCCGGCCTTCATACCATCGCGAATGCTGCTGACGGTTAATTTTGCGTTTCTGCACCAGCAGCTGCTCCAGCCTGTCGTTCAGGCCCGCAACGCCGAACGGCCCTTCCCGCAATGCGCACAGAAGCTGGTATTCGCCAAATGCGGCAATGACCTGCCCGGGCTGACTGCGCTGCTGCACGCAGCTCAGAAAACGCTGGTATCCCTGGAGAGCCTCCTCAAGCATAGCCTGATACTCTTCCCCGCTTTGCAGCGATTTCTTTTCAATGTCAGTGAAAGAGCCGTCAAACACCGTGCGCGTGGCATGCCGATCGCCACGGTTGACCGCCGCAGCCAGCTGGCCGATGCCGGAGTTGCTACCGAAACGGTAGCTTTTTTGCAGCAGACACAGGCTGTCACGCAGTGCGCCTGCGACCGGCGAGTGATCGGGTTCAAGCGAGCAGCCGGTCAGGCGGGCAAGCTCCTGCGCCCGCGCGGCGGTATAACCGTAGCTGGCGTAGGTACAGATATCCCCCAGTACCGCCCCGGCTTCCACGGAGGCGAGCTGGTCGCGATCGCCCAGGAAAACCACGCGCGCATGCGGCGGCAGAGCATCGATCAGGCGCGACATCATGGTCAGGTCAATCATGGAGGCTTCATCCACCACCAGCACGTCCAGATGCAGCGGATTACCCGCATGGTAGCGCAGCCGCTGGCTACCCGGCTGCGCGCCGAGCAGACGGTGCAGGGTACTCGCTTCACCCGGGAAAAGCGCAAGCTGCTCCTGAGTGAGCGGCAGCTGTTGCATCGCACCGCCCAGTGATTCGGTCAGTCGCGCCGCTGCTTTCCCGGTGGGCGCCGCCAGACGAATACGACATCGCTGCTCGCCTGATAGCTGGATCAGGGCTGCCAGCAGCTTTGCGACGGTCGTGGTTTTCCCGGTCCCCGGGCCACCTGAAATCACCGAAATCCGCCGCGTCAGGGCGACGGCCGCCGCCACTTTCTGCCAGTCTGTAGGCTCACCGGAGTCAAACAGCCTGTCCAGTGTCTGGCGAAGCTGCGCTTCGTCGCAGGGAAGCGGCGCGTTGGTCTCACTAAAGAAACGCGCTACCGTCAGTTCGTTTCGCCACAGACGGTTCAGATATAAGCGCTCCCCCGTCAGGATCAGCGGCGCCTGGTTTTCTCCCGGCCCGACGGCCGACGATTCGCGCAAAATTTTCTGCCAGTCCACCCTCTCCCCCAGCAGCGCAAAGCAGGACTGGAGGACAGGCGGCATTTTCTCGTCAACAACCAGACGCGAGAGCGGCAGACACACATGCCCCTCTCCGGCGTCTTTACTTAATAGGGCAGCGGCAAGCATCACGGCGGGCTGGTCAGCGGCAATCATCATGGCAAACTGCACATCCAGCTGACGCAGCACGCGTTGCTCTACCGCTTCCAGCAATAAGTCCTGCATCGTCATGCCATCTCCTCCGTGTTTGCTGCAAACAGGTTATCCATTTTATTAATCAATTCCGCATCCGGACGGGTGCTGAAGATCCCGGAGCGCGGATCGGCAGCGTCGACCCCGCGCAAGAAGAGGTAGATGACGCCACCAAAATGATCGTCGTAGCGGTAATCCGCAATACGGTGGCGCAAATAGCGGTGCAGCGCTAGCGTGTAGAGCTGATATTGCAGATCGTAGCGATGCATTTGCATGGCTGCCGCCATCGCCTGCTGGGTATAGGCTTCGCTGTTCTCGCCCAGCCAGTTCGATTTGTAATCCAGCAGGTAGTACCGTCCTTCGTGACGGAAGACCAGGTCGATAAAGCCTTTCAGCATGCCCTGCACCTGACGGAAGTTCAGCGGCGGGCAACCGGCTGAGAGCGGATCGTACTGACGGATAAGCGCATCGAGCGCGTCGGCCTTAAGCGGGCCTGCGACAGGCAGATAAAACTCCATCTCAACCTGTTTATTTCTGGCCGTTAGCTGACGAAGAGCGAAGCCCTGCTCAGTCAGCGGCGCCTGCAAAATGGCGTTGATCCAGTCAGTGAGAACGGGCTGCCAGTGCGCGTCATAGCCCCCGCTCTGTAACATCTTCAGCACCCACTCCTCACTGACAGGCTGAGTAAAATCAAGCTCTTCAAAGAGGCTGTGCAAAAAGGTGCCCGGCGACGCGCCGCGTGGGAACTGATGCGGAGTTAACGTCGGTTCAACCGGAATATCACCCACCCCTGCGGCATCCACGTCCAGCTTCGGCATGAGATCCAGCGCAATACTTTGCCCGTGCTGTTGCAGGCCAGAATAGCTGGTGACGCGCCAGTCGTCGGCAAGCACCCGCGTGATCTGGCGCGCATTAAGGTCGGTCGCGGGCTCTTGCGCCATTTGCCAGCGGCTATTGTCTGGCAGAGACGGGATATGCAGCGCGATATCGTCACCGCAGAGCGACTCAATGCAGAGGCGCAACCCCGCCGCATCTTTCGGCTCGCCACGCTGAATAAGCCGCCCTAACGCGCTTAAATGGAAATCGCTTTCCCCTGTTTTCTCCCCGCGACGGCGGAAAACCGGGGCGACGCCCAGGCTGCAATGCCAGACAGAACGGGTCAGCGCCACGTAAAGCAGGCGCAAATCCTCCGCCAGACGCTCCGCTTCTGCCAGTTCAACGCTGGTCTCCGCCTTGCTGAGATCGAGCACCGCATCGAAAGTCTCGCGGTCATGGTAAAAGGCCTGATCCTGAACCCGGTAGTTCGCGATGAAAGGCAGCCAGACCAGCGGATATTCGAGACCTTTGGATTTGTGAATGGTGACGATTTGCACCAGATGCTTATCGCTCTCAAGACGCATCTGCTGGCTTGAAGAGTTACTGTTTGGATCCGCGATTTGCTGCGCCAGCCAGCGCACAAGGGCATGTTCACTTTCAAGCTGGGTACCCGCTTCCTGTAACAGTTCGCTGATGTGTAAAATATCGGTCAGACGCCTTTCACCGCCGGATGTCGCCAGCATATTTTCGGCAATCTGACGCCGTGTCATCAGCTCGCGCAGCATCGCCATGACGCCGCGCTTTTGCCAGCGTTCACGGTAATGGACAAACTCTTCTACCACCGCATCCCATGCGTTTTCGTCATGGTTGAGTTCATCAATATCCCGTGCGTTCAACCCCAGCATAGAACTGGCCAGCGCGCTTCGAAGCGTATTTTCGCGCTCCGGCGCCAGCACCGCCTGAAGCAACCAGAGCATTTCCTGGGCTTCCAGCGTGTCGAACACGCTGTCGCGGTTAGAGAGATACACTGACGGAATATCCAGCAACGTTAGCGCATCGCGGATTAACGCCGCTTCCTGACGACTGCGCACCAGCACGGTAATATCAGAGGCCTTTACAGGATATGCCTGTTCCCCCTTCCACAGTAGTGCCTCGCCGCGCGCGCCTGCGCTTAGCCAGTCACGGATTTGCGCGGCGCAGTGCTGGGCCATCGCCGCCTGATAATCGGCAACGCCATAGCCTTCCCCCTCAAGCAGCCAGAAGGTCATGGCGGGTTGTACCGCACCGCTGACTTCGAAGCGCAGGGATGCGTTTTTTGGGGCGGATTTCACCGGCAGGAAAGGGATTTCATTGAACATAAACGCCGTCTCCATACGGCTGAACAGCGCATTGACGCTCTCAACCATCCCCGGAGCGGAGCGCCAGTTGGTATCTAACGTGTAATGCGCGACCACCTCACTACGGGCTTTCATATAGGTGAAGATATCTGCCCCACGGAAGGCGTAAATGGCCTGTTTAGGGTCGCCTATCAGCAGCAGGGCAGTGTCGGGCTGCTGTCGCCAGATGCGGCGAAAAATGCGGTACTGCTGGGGGTCGGTGTCCTGAAATTCGTCAATCATCGCCACCGGAAAACGGGTACGGATCGCGCTGGCGAGCGCTTCACCATTCTCGCTGGACAGGGCTTCGTCCAGGCGGCTCAGCATGTCATCAAACCCCAGCTCGCCCCGGCGACGTTTTTCGCGCGCGACTGCCTGGCGGATCTCCGTCATGGCGCGGGTGATCATCAGGTCATTGAGCGTTAATGGCTCCGCAAGCAACGCTTCAATCGCCACAAACAGGGGATGCTCAGGCACAATACCGTCGGCTTTGGTTCGCTCGGTCAAAAAGCGCTGCGAAAATTTTTCCAGTGCGTCCGGAAGCTGGTAACCCCGCGTCTCCTCCTGGGCCCAGGCGCTGATCTTTTCGATCCACTTCCCCTGGTTCCCACGGTTGAACTTGCGTCTGTCGATGCCTGAGTTTTCGATGATTGCATCAATTTCACCAACCGACTCATTCCACTTCTGCTTAAGCGCGGTAATTTTGGCGACGATCTTTTCATGGCGCGAGGCCAGCGTTTCATCGGCAGGCGGAGGAGATTTAATGACCGGCGCTTCGCCTTGCAGGTAACGGTCGATGGCGCGAAGAAGCTCTTCCGGACCTTTCCACAGGGCGTGAACCGCTTCAGCAATGTCGCGCTGCAACGGATAACAGTGACGACGCCAGAAATCCGCACAGGCCTGATAGCGAAGCTCGGATTCATCTTCAATAAGCTGCTGCTCAAAGAGCATGCCGGATTCAAACGCATTCAGGCTCAGCATGCGCTGACAAAAACCGTGAATGGTGAAGACGGACGCTTCATCCATTTGCCGTTCGGCCAGCAGCAGCCATTGCGCAGCCTGTTGCTTATCCGCAATCTCGTCCAGCAGGCTCGCGTAGAGGGGGTTATCCGTCGTCTGACGCAGACAGGCGATGCGCAGCTCATGAATGTTGCTGCGAATACGGCCACGCAGCTCGGCAGTGGCCGCTTCGGTGAAAGTTACCACCAGCAGCTCTTCCACGCTTAACGGGCGCGAAAAAGCGGCGTTGCCGCCGAGCCCCAACAGCAGACGCAGATAGAGCGCGGCGATGGTATAGGTTTTTCCCGTTCCCGCTGAGGCTTCAATCAGTCGCTCACCCTGTAGAGGTAAACTTAGGGGATCAAGCGGCTCAGCGGTATGGGTCATTCTTTCTTACTCCAGGGCATAGTTTGTTGCAGCGCGCTGACGCTCTTCCAGACGGTCCACTCTTTTGATTTTACGTAGTCCGTTTTCCCGTTCTGGCTGCCAGAAACCTGAGACAGGATGGCCATACCCTGCGGTTTAACTACCGCCTGATGGAAGAAATCGGCAACTTTTTGTGGCGTCAGCTGTTTTATTTCGGCCACTATTTTATCACGCGAATCAAATTTCATATTACCGCGATCAAAATCTTTGCTCAGCTGCGAGGCCTCTTCACCCAGCGTCTGCGGCGGTTGCATCACCTGGGCGATAACCGCCTGCTGGATCTGGGCAAACTCTTCCGGCTTCATGGCGCGCAGTTTTGCTTCCGCCTGCGGGAAGAATGCCTGATAACGTTGCCACAGGTAAGCAGGTTGTTTGTCGCTGCTTTGCAGAAGGAAGCCCAACCCCCACTGACGGCCCACATTCATCGAGAAAGCGAATACCGCATAACCCAGCTGCTCTTCGGTGCGCAGCTGGTTGTAAAACCACGGCTGAATAATTTGACCGAGCACCGCACTCTGGGCAGAGCTGGTAAATTCGTCATATCCGACAGGGACAAACACCGCGGCCAGCGCGGAATCCGTGCTGCTTCCCGCTTTTTCGAAGATCGCATTCTGCTTTTTCTCTACCAGCACATCCTGGTTACGGCACCACTCATCGCCTTTTGAACCCAGTTGCGCACGCACGTTTTGTGCCAGCGTTTTAGCCTGATCTTCGCTCATGTTCCCTACAACCAGGAACTCCGGACGAGTATTGGTTTTCAGCGAATCACGGTAAGCCAGCACCTCTTTTAAGGTGACTGAGGGCAATAACGCGCGGCGATCTTCGCGCTGGAAATAAGGAATTTGGGACAACATCTGTGCTGGCATAATCGCCTGATCGTAGGCTTTACCCTTCTCGGCAGAATCCATCATCTGGGCATACCAGGACTTAGCCTGCTCGAGCTGTTCTTCCGTAGGCGTATAGCTGAAATAACCGTCCAGCAGCGCCTGGAACAGCTGCGGCAAACGCTGGGTATAGCCGTTGGAATTCACCATCAGGCCGTTATTGGCATTGGTGGAGAAACTGATACCGCCAACGGCAGCCTGGTTGCTGAGCTGATCGAGGGCAATACCGGCCAGATAATCGTTAAGCGCAAACAGCACCTGGTTTCTGGCGCTGTCCATTGCTTTAGGATTACGCAGCACTACGCTGACATCCGCTTTTGGCTCGTCGCCGAAATAGCGGCTTGGGGTGTAGACCACGCGCAGCGTCGGCTCATCAACAATCAGCTCCGGATGCGGATAGGCCTTTGCAGGTTTGATCAGCGAGAAATCGTCCGGGATGTAGGGGTTAAGCTCCGGTAACTTCAGCGCAATTTCCCCCGCCTTTTTCTGCCAGCCCGCGAAGGTCTGTTCGCTGATTTTTTCAACCTGATACGGGGCATCAACGAAGTAGGCCATTTTGTTATGCGGTTCGTTCGGGCTGATATACCAGACGCGGGCATTCTGCGGAGTCATCATCGCCAGACGCGCTTTGAGCGCCCCGGCGTCATACTGATCGGCAATATTTACCGCATCCAGCGTATGTTCCACCGGCACGCGGATCATGGTATCTGCCAGCCACTCGACGTAGTCCATATCACGCGTAATAGAGGGATAGCGGAAATCGAGATCCAGCACGTGCGCCAGCTCGTCGAAGTAGCGTTTATCGACGCCTTTGTCGCGCAGCAGAGAGAGATAACTGAAAATGGCCGCAACGACGTCGTCACGGTGAGCCAGCCCTTTATCGGTCAGCGTCGCGGAGATGGCCAGCACGCCGCTATTCCCGTTTACGACGGGATCGGAGTCAGCGCGAATACCTTCCACCAGCCCCTGCTTTTGCAGCCAGTCGGAGAGCGTACCCGGGCTGCGGTTACCGATAAGATAAGTCACCAGCTCGTCGGTTTTGCTGCGGAACTGCGCCGTGTTGTTATCAATACGGAATTCAACGCGTAACACCTTGCGCGGCAAGGCCGGCACATAGTGAATAACAATGCCTTTTTGCGCGTCCGTGACAACCGGCACGTTAATCTGCGGCAGATCGATATTTTTATTTGGCACCCTGCCATAGGTCTGCGCAGCCATGTTTGCCAGCGTCGGCAACGGTTTATTGCTGTAGATAACCGCTTTCATCAGATTGGCGGAATAGTATTTTTCACGAAACGCATGCAGCGCATCGAGCACCGGGCTACCCGGCTTGTCGCTCAGCGTTTCAAGGTTACCGCCTGAGAAGCGCGAACCCGGATGCGCCGGATTGATGGTTTCAGCGCTAACCTGCGCCATGCGCATACCGTCTCGCGTGCGCGCCATCGTCAGTTCGGCGTTTACGGCGTTGCGTTCCCGGTCAGCATATTTTTTATCCAGCAGCGGTGCGGCGATGGCATCCGCCAGACGGTCCACCGCCCCGTCAAGCGCATCATTTTCCACTTCCAGGTAAAACGCGGTACGATACGGCGCAGTGCTGGCGTTGTGGCTGCCGCCATGCATTTTCAGAAATTCGGACAGGCTGTCAGGCTGTGGGTATTTTTTAGACCCCATCAGCGTCATGTGCTCAAGGTAGTGCGCCAGTCCCGGATGGGCGTCAGGATCTTCCAGCGATCCGACCGGCACAACCAGTGCAGAGAGCGATTTAACCGCCTGAGGATCGGAAACCAGCAGCACGGTCATCCCGTTATCAAGACGAATCGCCTGATACTGACGGGTGTCCTTATCGCTCTTACGGATTGTTTCCTGGACAGGTTGCCAACCGGAATCGGCCTGAGTGACGGGAGCCCAAAGGGCGATAAACAAAACAAACGCTTTGAACAAGGTGCTGCCTGGCATTACGACCTCTTTATCACGGCTACATCATTAACAACGTGCGTGCTGGACACGCCAGCATCTCTTTCTTTGGGTACATCAGTCCGTGATAAGAGGTGCATCATAAATGAACACCCCGTACTGTGCAATTTTTATACAGCACTCAGGACTGCTTAAATTTGAACAACGGTAACAGGTAGCGTTGCGCCTCTTCCGTGATAATGTCGAAATATTCTGGCTCCAGCGTTCGCCATAAACGTTGATACCAGACATCGTCGCCCTCGCCACGTACCATCATGTTCCCTTCGTAGGCCTGCAAAAACTTGCTGCGCGCTTTCTGGAGCGAAGCCTCATCCGTTAACATGGCATCATTCTGCGCGTCGTAACAGGCTTTTATCCATGCCCCCCCACTTTCAGGCAGCAAAAGCAGAGGCTTGTTCATGCCCTGACGATAACCTTCAATATAAAGCGACAGATACGTCAACGCCTGCTCAGGCTCCATCGGCGGGAAGCGCCACTCGCCGTCCTTACGTACAAACAACCGGCTTTCGCCTTCGTGACCACTCGCACTGTAGACAAGATGTTCGAGCCAGAGTTGCAGGCCATGTGAAACGCTGAGCATAGATGGGCGCCAGCGTAGCAGCCCGTCAGACTGCACGTGCGTGAGCCAGCCGCTGAGGTGCATACCGTTACAATCGAGATCAATTTCAATGCTGCTCGCCGGTTGCCGACACGCGATAACCCGGTCAGCAAGCGCT
>NZ_JABMCU010000108.1:0-15059 GCF_013179605.1 Enterobacter sp. CM29
CCAGCGTAGCAGCCCGTCAGACTGCACGTGCGTGAGCCAGCCGCTGAGGTGCATACCGTTACAATCGAGATCAATTTCAATGCTGCTCGCCGGTTGCCGACACGCGATAACCCGGTCAGCAAGCGCTTGCATCTCCTCACACTGGGCATCCCAGACGATTTCGCCGAACGCACCATACGGCAGTAATCCCGACGCCCTGTAACGTCGGAACAGTTTACTGGCGTCTTCTTCGTCAACCAGCGCATTCAAAAGCTGGGAATTAAGCTTAAAACGCTCCAGTCCATCAAGAATAAACGGTTCCGCATCAGGGATTTCGCTCTCTTCCGAGCGGAAGTTCACCTGCAAGCGTTGCTGGAAAAAAGCCCGAACCGGATGGGCCCAAAAGCGCTGCAGCTGCTCAAACGTAAGGGTGTCTATGGCGCGCGGTTCGAGCGCCTGAATGAAATCGGTTTGCGGTGTGCCCGCGTTCTTCGCAGCGGGAAGCCACTCGCGGGCGTAGCTTTGCAGTTCATCAGGAACGTAATTGACAGGATCAAACGGCATACGGCTATGGTGACAGGTAATATGCGCTTTCACCCGACGTTCGCTTTCGTCGCAGTTACAGGCCTCATCGCCCGGCAGATAGTGACTCTGCCCGATGTAGTCCACCAGCTCCTGCACCAGCACGGACGGGAAACGCTCGCTGTTGTCCTGAATTGAACGGCCGATATAGCTGATATAAAGCCTGCTTTGCGCAGACATCAGCGCCTCAAGGAAGAGATAACGGTCATCATCGCGGCGGCTGCGGTCGCCCCGCTTCGGCTGTGCGCTCATGAGATCAAAGCCCAGGGGTGGCAGCGCACGTGGATAAATACCGTCGTTCATGCCAAGCAGACAGACTACTTTGAACGGGATTGAACGCATCGGCATCAGGGTGCAGATATTCACCGGCCCAGCAAGGAAGCGCTGGCTGATGCGCTCCTGATCGAGACGTTGCGTCAGCTCATCACGCAGAAGCGAAAGGGGAACCGCCTCGTGATAGTGCGAATTAACCCCCTCATCAACGATGGCCTGCCACTGCTTCTCGATAAGCGCCATGGCGGCTTCCGTTTCGCTGTCCGGCAGGAAGAAGTCATTTAGCATTTCGCGGCAAATCGGCAGCCACTCTTCGAGTGGACGGGGCTGCATCAATGCACGGCGCCAGCGGTTGAGCTGCATCAGCAGCGAGGCTAAGTGACCAACCAGTTCCGCAATTAACCCACTGGACTCATCGTACGGCAGCACGTCATTCCATTCGCCGTGGATGCTCTCCATCGCATACCCCAGCAGCATACGCGTCAGGCCAAACTGCCAGGTATGCTGGCCAGTCGCGGGCAGCTCAAACTCCTGGACGTTATCATCGTCGATTCCCCAGCGGACGCCGGATTCGTTGACCCACTGGCGCAGGTAGCGCAAGCCCTCTTCGTTAATGCTGAAGCGTGCGGCCAGAACAGGCACATCCAGTAATGCCAGCACATCCTCAGAGATAAACCGGCTATCAGACAGCGAAAGCAGGCTGATAAAGGCCTGTAGCGCCGGGTGTGACTGACGAGCACGGCGGTCAGAGATCGCGTAGGGAAGATAGCGGTCGCCCGTTGCGCTGCCAAATACAGCCTGAATAAACGGGCTGTAGCTGTCGATATCCGCCACCATCACCACGATATCGCGGGGTGTCAGGGTTGGGTCGTCCTGCAACATGGCCAACAGGCGGTCATGAAGAATTTCAACTTCACGCTGTGGGCTGTGGCAAACGTGGATCGCGATACTGCGATCGTCAGGATCCAGTTTTCGCTTCTTATCGCTTCGCGCAAACTCCTCGGCAGTGATCCCGGCCACGGCACGGTTTTCTAAATCCAGAATATCAAGCTGAATATTGTGCAGCAGGCTGTCTGGCGTAATATCCGCAAACGCGTCCACGTCCCCCTCTCCCGAGGAGGTGATATCTGAAAGCAGATAAATATAGTCGCGCCCCAGCTTGCCCCACGAGGCAAGTAGCGGGTTCGGCAGGTTCTGAATCCCCTCTTCATCGAAAAGCTGCGCCGCGTTTTCACTGTCTTTAAACAGCGGCACGGCGCGTTCCTCAAATAGGCGTTTACGCTGGCGGGTGACCAGCCGTGAAAGCCAGCGCGGATCCTGAATATCTCCCCAATAGTGCCGACATGGGTTGGTAAAGAGGATATGGATATCAATGTGCTTACCGAGCGCTTTTAGCGCGTTCAGGTAGACAGGCGGCAGCGCGGAGATACCGCAAATGAACACGCGTGACGGCAAACGGGCTGGCCGTTCTGCAGTGTTCTCGAGTATTGAGATAAAGCGATCGTACAAGTTAGCACGGTGCCATTTAGGCTGACCGAGCTGCCCGGTATGCTCGACCAGCGCTTTCCAGAGCGGCGCCTGCCAGATTTGCGCTTCCGGTAACCCATCGACTAATTCTCCCGCTTCCCAGCGAATCAGCCATTCTGCGCGGTAAACCAGATACTGGTCATAGAGGTCAGCAGTGCGTGAGGCCAGCTGAAAAAGTTTGCGCTTGTCGGTGTCGTCATTCAGATAGTGGCGCAGCATGGCGAACTCATCATGCGCCAGCATGTCCGGCAGCAGCGTCATCAGTTTCCAGGCCATGCTTTGTTTGTTGAAGGCACTCTGCTCAGGAATATCCGGCAGGACGCGTACAAACATCTCCCAGATAAAGCTCGCGGGCAGCGGAAAATCGATATTCGCCGCAATGCCAAACTTCTGCGAAAGGGACATTTGTAGCCACTGCGCCATACCGGTGCTCTGCACCAGCACCATTTCTGGCTCAAACGGATCGTCAAGACGCTCTTGCTCAACGATATACTCCATCAGTGCTTCCAGCACATCCAGACGATTTGAGTGGTAAACCCTTAGCATAAACGCTCCCGACTAGCGGCTAACCGGGCAATGCAGACGCGTCAACGCGCCCTGCCGCCCCAGAGGAGAAATAAGTGTGACCGTGATGCTGACACATCCGGACTGTGTTGTCTGCCCCCGACTGACCTGCCAGCCCGGCGGGAGCGTTAATGTTGAGATCTGCGACTGATTCCACGCATGATGCCATAGCTGACGATACTGGCTAAGCGCCGCATACCGGGCTGCCAGCGCGCGATGATATCCGGATAACGCCGTCACAACTACAACCAGCAACATCATTGCCAGCAAAACCTCAACCATGCTAAATCCTTTTTGTCTGCTCAGGGTAACTGACATAGCGCACTTTCCTTAAGGGGGCAGAAGTCGCTCCAGCCGTGGGCAGAAAAGCGTATTTGTCCTTCCGCGATATCCCCGCCTCGCCATAGCAACAGATCGTCATTTCCGGCAATAAGCAAAACACGCTCCTCAAACAGCCTTACACAGACCCGCAGACCTTGTGTCTGCTTGCACTGAACCTCTGGCTGTAAAGCCCAGTCCTGAACGCGTCCCCACTCCAGTGCAGATTGCAAGGCAGCCTGCTGGCGAACAGACAAACTCTCGCCATTCACCAACGTACTAAAGGTTTGCAACTGCTGGTTTAATCCGGTGAGGATCAGCGTGCCGAGCACCAGCAATAGCAGGACCAGCGCCAGCGATGACATGCCCCGCTGACGATTCACAGATTAAACCCCGTTACGGTGTGGCGAGCCGAAAAGGGTGCGGTCAGTTCACCTTTGCGGCGGGCACGCAGCTCGATACTGATGACCGGCGCAAAGCCAGCACGATCGGTTTTAGTGACCATAAACTGCTCTATCAGGACCCGATCCGGGTCAGTGAGCTTATCCCATCCCTTACCTTCACAGGATGTCGCGCCCCGCAGCGTTTCGAGCGTTCCGGACTCAAGCCGGAATCCCGTGCTGTCATTTTCTGACGCGGTGCTATCCCACTGGCCGTTGCTGTTTGCATCCCACTGCACAATTGCACATCGCCCTTGCCTGCCGATAATTAACCCTTGCCCCTGACAATGCCCTGCACAGTATCCTGCTCGCTGGAGCTGTTTACCCATCGCAAGCAGGCGTTGCCACACCTCATCTTCCAGCTCCCGTTGCCCGGATTGCAGTAAAACACCCCGCTGTAGCCCCGGCAAAAAACGTGACGTGCTGAGTAACAGAATACTGCTTATCGTCATCGCAATCAGGACCTCCAGCAGGGAAAACCCTTTTTGTTTTACTGGCATAGACTTTCTCCTGCGGCATTACACAGCCTGATACGTCCGCCATTTGAGACAATAACCCACCACGCACCGGCGCGGCTCTGCACGCGAATATGTCCGGCCCATGCGGTATCCCTTAAGCCGTAAAATCCCAGCGCAGGCGTTACGTCGCTCAGCGTGACCTCCGGCCATAACGGTTTCATCACGAACGGGTCGCCGCTGTCGCAGCCCGGGACCACAGCGCTGACAAGGCAGGCCTGATTCCCGTCAGCGTGAAGTGCGATCCTGTGCTCGCTGTTGTGACGATTTGCGTCGTTTCGTAAGAACGCCAGGTAATCCCGCACCTGACAGGCTGTCTGCCAGAGCCGCTGCCGCTGTTGCCAGCTGTCCCAGCCATAAAGTCCCGTCGCGCTGAGGATCACAACCAGCGAGATGGCGAAAAGGGTTTCGATAAGCGTAAAGCCATGTTCGTTTTTCATGGCGGAAGTGTGGCGGAATGGCAGAAAAGGCGCGAGCGTTAAACCAGAACATTACGAGCCGCTTTCCGGAGATTTTCACCCGTTGCAACGCGTTACATCGTCTCTGGAAACAGGCTCGAAGAACAAAACGAGCGCGAAAAAAAACCGGCGCTAAAGAGCACCGGTTGTGTCAGGATTCGCCGTATCAGATGGCGACAGGGGCTTTGATGCCAGGATGCGGGTCGTAGCCTTCAATCTCGAAGTCATCAAAACGGTAATCGAAGATCGAGTCCGGTTTGCGTTTGATCACAAGCTTCGGCAATGCACGCGGTTCGCGCGTCAGCTGGAGATGCGTCTGTTCCATATGATTGCTGTAGAGGTGGGTATCACCACCCGTCCAGACAAAATCGCCCACTTCAAGATCGCACTGCTGCGCCATCATGTGCACTAACAGCGCGTAGCTGGCGATGTTAAACGGCAGGCCGAGGAACACGTCGCAGGAGCGTTGATACAGCTGGCAG
Source organism: Enterobacter sp. CM29 (assembly GCF_013179605.1). Lineage (NCBI taxonomy): Bacteria > Pseudomonadati > Pseudomonadota > Gammaproteobacteria > Enterobacterales > Enterobacteriaceae > Enterobacter > Enterobacter sp. CM29. The sequence continues at coordinate 5,139 of NZ_JABMCU010000108.1, forward strand.
GAGAGTTTGCCGTCCGCCACGTAGAACTGGAAAAACGCGTGGCAAGGCGCCAGCGCCATTTTATCCAGTTCACTCACGTTCCAGGCAGAAACAATGATACGGCGCGAGTCCGGGTCATTTTTCAGCTGGTTCATGACGGTCGTGATCTGGTCGATATGGCGGCCGTCCGGGGTAGGCCACGCGCGCCATTGCTTGCCGTAAACCGGCCCCAGGTCGCCGTTCTCATCTGCCCACTCGTCCCAGATGGAGACATTGTTTTCATGCAGATAAGCAACGTTGGTATCGCCTTGCAGGAACCAGAGCAGTTCATGAATGATCGAGCGCAGATGACAGCGCTTCGTCGTCACCAGAGGGAAGCCTTCTTGCAGATTGAAGCGCATCTGGTGGCCAAAAATGGAGAGCGTACCGGTGCCGGTGCGGTCGTTTTTCGGCGTGCCCTCGTCGAGCACTTTTTTCATCAATTCAAGATACTGTTTCATGATTCCTCAGGAAAGTTGTTGCTGTGGACGACGACGATACGCCCAAATCATCATAATGGCACCCGCGACAATCATCGGAATGGAGAGGATCTGCCCCATGCTGATGTACTGTACCCACTCGCCGGTAAACTGTGCATCCGGCTGGCGGAAGAACTCGACGATGATACGAAACGCGCCGTAGCCAATCAGGAACAGACCAGAGACTGCCCCCATTGGGCGCGGTTTGCGGATATACAGATTCAGGATGATAAACAGCACCACACCTTCCAGCGCCAGCTCATAAAGCTGAGACATATGACGCGGCAGAACGCCGTAGGTATCGAAAATGGACTGCCACTCAGGATGCGAAGGCAGCAGCGCGATATCCTCTGCGCGGGAGCCCGGGAACAGCATGGTAAACGGCACGCTCGGATCGACACGCCCCCAGAGTTCACCGTTGATGAAGTTGCCCAGACGCCCTGCACCCAGCCCAAACGGGATTAATGGCGCAATAAAATCAGCCACCTGGAAGAAGTTACGTTTGGTGCGTTTGGCGAAGATCACCATCACGAGGATCACACCAATCAGTCCGCCGTGGAAGGACATGCCGCCGTCCCAGACGCGGAACAGATAGAGCGGGTCGTTCAGGAATACCGGGAAGTTGTAGAACAGAACATAGCCGATGCGCCCGCCCAGGAATACGCCAAGAAAGCCAGCATAAAGCAGGTTTTCCACTTCGTTCTTCGTCCAGCCGCTGCCCGGACGACTGGCGCGACGACCAGCAAGCCACATGGCAAAGACGAAGCCCACCAGGTACATCAGTCCGTACCAGTGAAGCGCTACAGGTCCTATTGAGAAAATAACCGGATCGAATTCCGGAAAATGCAGATAACCACTGTTCATCTGTCACCACAAGATGTTGTTATTCCGCTGAAAGTGGACAGCGGCTGAATTGCATTCCCGCCGTTGGCAGGTGCTCCAAAGTTGCGAATCATAGCATAAGGCAGGCGCGGAGGATGCGCCTGAGATGTAAAAGATGTGTATAGGGTTTTATGCGCGCTGTTCCCCCTCACCCCATTCCTCTTCCTCAAGGGAGAGGGGGTCGTCCGAGCAGTCATTTTTTTGTGGGGATCAGCGGCCGCCGCGGATCAAACCGCCCATGCCGCGTCGCTCCATAAACGCCGCCACCTGATGGCGCACTTCGGCTGCCAGCTGTGCTTCCAGGCTACGCGCGGCCAGTTCGCGCGCCTCATCTTGTTCGATGTGACGTAACAGGTATTTCACACGCGCAACGGAACGTCCGTTCATTGACAGGTGACGGAAACCGAGGCCAATCAGGATCGCCACGCACATCGGATCGCCGGCCATTTCACCGCACAGGCGCAGGTCGATATTATGCTGCTCGGCTTCGCGGGCGATCATCGCCAGGGCACGAAGCATCGCCGGATGCAGGCTGTCGTAGATACTGGCCACGCGGGTATTGTTGCGATCGACCGCCAGAATGTATTGCGTTAAGTCGTTGGTGCCAACGGAGATAAAATCAACGCGGGTTGCCAGCTGCGGTAACATAAAGACCATCGAAGGCACTTCCAGCATCACGCCAATACGGGGTTTAGGGATCGCGTAGCCGATCATCTCTTCCACTTCGCGCCCTGCACGCTCAATCAACCGCCGCGCTTCGTCGATCTCGTCAATACTGGTGACCATCGGCAGCAAAATGCTGAGATTCCCCGTGGCCGCGTTGGCACGCAGCATCGCACGAACCTGGATAAGGAAAATTTCCGGCTGATCGAGGGTAATGCGGATCCCACGCCAGCCGAGGCAGGGATTCTCTTCACTGATGGGCATATAGGGCAGTTGCTTATCCGCGCCGACGTCGAGGGTGCGCAACGTGACGGGTTTGTCGTTAAACATCTGCAGCATGCCCTGATACTGCGCAACCTGCTCCTCTTCTGACGGGAAGCCGCTTTGCAGCATGAACGGTATTTCGGTGCGGTAGAGACCAATGCCATCGATGCGGCTGCCGAGCTTCTCTTCATGCTCGGGGCTTAACCCCGCGTTGAGCATCACCTTCACCCGCTCACCGCTCTTGAGCTGCGCGGGCAGGTTGACGTCATCTTCCGCCAGCTTGCTTAATTCATTCTCTTCGCTGATAAGACGCTGGTACTCCTGAAGGAGAACCGGCTCAGGATCCACCAGCAACTCACCGCGATATCCGTCCACCACCAGCGTACGGCGATGCAGTACGGAGGGCTGAATATCCGCCCCCATCACGGTCGGAATACCGAGCGCACGCACCATAATGGCGGCATGAGAGTTAGCTGCGCCATCGCGCACCACCACGCCCGCCAGCCTGTCCTGCGGTAATTCCGCCAGCGTCGTCGCCGAGAGTTCATCGGCCACCAGCACAAACCGGTTCGGCCAGGCATTCGCCCCCTGAATAGTATCATCGAGGTGGAACAGCAGACGTTGCCCAAGCGCGCGTAAATCGCCGGCGCGCTCTTTCAGATAGCCGTCAGTCAGTACCGCAAACTGCTCGGCAAATTTTTCAATGACCTTTTTAACCGCCCACTCTGCCACCGACCCCTTATCGACCTCGGCAAATAACTCACGACGCAAACGCGCATCGGAAAGCAGGTGTGAGTAGAGATCGAAAATGGCCGCCGTCTCTTTTTGCGCGCCAGCGGCAAAGCGTTTGCTGTAGCGACGAAACTCATTCGCCGCCTCTTCCAGCGCAGCGGTGAGCCGTTCGCGCTCAAGCGCTTCATCCAGCGTCGAGGCTTCGTAGACCTGCTCCATCAGCGGGAGCGTGGCATCCATCCAGCCTTCGGCAATAGCGACCCCCGGCGAGGCCGGAAGCGCGCGAATACGCGTATGACGATACTGACCAAAAAGGGCTGTCAGTTGGGACTGAGAGAGGATCGCCGCCATCTGCGTTGCCAGCGTGACGAGGAAGGACTCCTCGCTTTCATCGTACTGGCGCAGCTCGCGCTGCTGAACAACAAGCACGCCAAGCAGCTGGCGGCGCTGAATAATCGGTACGCCAAGAAACGCGCGGAAACGCTCTTCTTTGACGGAAGGGATATATTTGAAGCTGGGGTGTTTTTGCGCATCGGCAAGGTTGATTGGCTCCGCCAGTCGCCCGACCAGGCCAACAATACCTTCATCAAACGCGAGCGTGACGGTACGTCCCCGTGGTTTTTTTAATCCGCGGGTTGCCATAAGGTAGTAGCAACGTCGGTCATGGTCGGCCAGGTAGACCGAACAGACCTCGGTTTCCATCGCAAGACAGATGTCCGTCACCAGAATATTCAGCGCCTCGTTGAGGCGAGGCGCACTGGCGACCTTTTCAACTATTTCTCGCAAGCGGGTGAGCATGATTTGCGTAGCTTAACCTCTTTTACGTCGCCAGGCAGGTGCGCTCTGTGGCTTCGGAGTCGTCTCCTGAAGCTGCATCACGACACTTGCGAACTCTTTCATCACCCTACGGTATACATCGCGCTTGAATGACACGACCTGACGAACCGGATACCAGTAGCTTACCCAGCGCCAGCCATCAAACTCTGGCGTGCTGCTGGTTTGCATATTGATATCTGAATCGTTGCCCACCAACTGCAAAAGAAACCACTTCTGTTTCTGGCCGATACAAACCGGCTTTGTGTCCCAACGCACCAAACGTTTCGGTAACTTGTAACGCAACCAGTTGCGGGTCGAAGCCAGGATGCGAACATCTTTTCGGCTTAAACCAACCTCTTCAAACAGCTCCCGGTACATCGCTTGTTCTGGGGACTCTCCAGGATTGATCCCGCCTTGCGGGAACTGCCAGGAGTGCTGACCATATCGCCGGGCCCACATCACCTGGCCCTGACGATTACAAATTACTATTCCTACGTTTGGGCGGTAGCCATCGTCATCAATCACCGGACTACCCCAAACTAAATCTGATATATGAATGATTGTTTCACACTACAGGGAGGCGGTAAACCACTCTCTTACAGGCCTGCAACCTAATAACATTTGAATAACTCACAATTTTGTGAGGAGTTATAAACAGATGAGGGCGACTGAGACCATTTTTATTCACCTTTTCTGTGGATATAGTTGTGAAGAAGTATGGAATTACCGATGAACAACCTTGTGGCCCGGCGAATCGAAAATTTTCATCACTTAATATAAATTATTTAAATTCATCTAGTTAAACGTAAATTTAGGGTATCAAAGGCGATTAACGTGACGATCGTCACATCAAAGATCTTCCTGGTGATGAAAGATCGAACAGCGTCGGTTTTATCCACAGATTGTGCCAATAAGTTAGGCACAATTTGTGTGAAAATTCGATTTTCATCGCACGTCAAGGCTGTAAATTGAGACAGTAGTGGCGGTTATTCGCAGTTATCCCATTTTTCTGTGGATAACATGGTGTAAGATCCTGTTTATTGTCAGTGACCAGAATTGCACAACCTGTTTTTTAGCCATGGCGCGACGGGATACATTCTTAAAAAACATAATATAAATCATCCACATGGAATATATACTCAGAAAAAAGTAAACTCTATCCACAAGGGATAAAATATCAGTTCATTTTTTAACCAAAAGGTTGTCAGCATGCATTCTCTCGCCCCACTGCTCTCTCCTCCCGTCAGTGAAGCCCAGTTGCTCCAGCAGGCACAACGTCTGGCAGGCTATGCACTGGGCGAGCTGGCCGTGATGGCGGGGTTGACGATACCCAACGATCTGAAGCGCGATAAAGGCTGGATCGGCGTGTTGCTTGAACGTTGGCTGGGCGCAAGCGCGGGCAGTAAACCCGAGCAAGATTTTGCGGCGCTGGGGGTGGAACTGAAGACGATCCCCATTGATAGCCTGGGGCGGCCGCTGGAAACTACCTTTGTCTGCGTTGCGCCGCTAACGGGTAATAGCGGAGTGACATGGGAAACCAGCCACGTCAGGCATAAGCTGAAGCGGGTGTTGTGGGTACCCGTTGAGGGTGACAGGCAGATCCCGCTGGCAGAGCGTCGCGTTGGCGCCCCGCTGCTCTGGAGCCCGAATGAAGAAGAAGAAAGACAGCTTTCCCAGGACTGGGAAGAGCTGATGGACATGATTGTGCTGGGACAGGTTGAGCAGATCACCGCCCGGCATGGCGAAGTGCTGCAACTCCGTCCCAAAGCCGCCAACAGCAAAGCGCTCACTGAAGCGGTAGGTGCACAGGGCGAACCGATCCTGACGCTGCCGCGCGGCTTCTATCTTAAAAAGAATTTCACCGGTGCACTGCTGGCACGACACTTCCTGTTGAAAACATAGTTTTTTACCAATTTTGCGCTCCGGCTAACATAATCTCCTCCTTTTTAAGATTTCCCCCCTTTCACCTGTCGTAATATCAGGTTATTACTACACTATGATTTGATACGAGCCAGGTGAGGATGAGAACGATGAAAAAATGGGCAGTAATTATCTCAGCAGTCGGTTTAGCGTTTGCGGTATCGGGTTGTAGCAGCGACTATGTCATGTCAACGAAAGATGGTCGTATGATCCTGACCGATGGCAAACCCGAAGTCGACGACGATACCGGTCTGGTGAGTTACCGCGATCGCGAAGGCAATCAAATGCAAATTAATCGCGACGAAGTCTCCCAGATCATCGAGCGTTAAACAGATAAAGGTCAGTAGCTTGCTGGCCTTTTTGATTTTTTCCTTCCCCTTTTGCCTTCCCTCTGCCATGTTTATATTCCTTTGTCGGGAGGTTCCTGACGCGGTCTGTATGTCTAAAAAAGGAAACCGGCTATGCATTATCACCGTATCCCCCATAGCGCTCTGGAGATCAGCCAGCTGGGGTTAGGCACCATGACATTTGGTGAACAAAACAGCGAAGCCGATGCCCATGCACAACTCGATTACGCCGTCAGCCAGGGCATTAACCTGATTGACGTGGCGGAGATGTACCCAGTTCCTCCCCGCCCGGAAACTCAAGGTCTTACCGAAACGTATGTCGGCAACTGGCTGGCGAAACGCGGCAATCGCGAAAAGCTGGTCATCGCTTCTAAGGTTAGCGGCCCTTCCCGTAATAACGATGCCGGGATCCGCCCTAACCAGATCCTCGATCGCAAGAATATCCGTGCTGGGCTGGATGCCAGCCTCAAGCGCCTGCAAACCGACTATCTCGATCTTTATCAGGTGCACTGGCCGCAGCGTCCGACGAACTGCTTCGGTAAGCTTGGCTACACCTGGAACGAGAGTGCTCCGGCCGTCACCCTGCTGGAAACACTGGAGGCGCTTACGGAATGCCAGCGCGCGGGTAAGATCCGCTACATCGGCGTTTCCAACGAGACGGCGTTTGGCGTAATGCGCTATCTGCATCTGGCCGATAAACACGACCTGCCGCGGATCGTGACCATCCAGAACCCGTACAGCCTGCTGAACCGCAGTTATGAAGTGGGTCTCGCAGAAGTGACGCAGTACGAAGAGGTGGAGCTGCTCGCCTACTCTTGCCTGGGCTTCGGAACCCTGACGGGCAAATACCTGAACGGCGCGAAACCGGCTGGTGCGCGTAACACGCTTTTCAGCCGCTTCACCCGCTATAGCGGCGAGCAGACACAAAAAGCCGTGGCGGCCTATGTGGATATCGCGAAGCGTCACGGACTCGATCCGGCGCAGATGGCGCTGGCCTTCGTGCGTCGTCAGCCGTTTGTGGCAAGTACCCTGCTCGGCGCAACGACAATGGATCAGTTAAAAACCAATATTGAGAGTTTCCACCTGAACCTGAGTGAAGAGGTCTTAGCGGAGATTGAAGCGGTGCATCAGGTTTATACTTACCCGGCACCTTAAGTTGACGATTTGCCCGGTGGCGGCGTTGCCTTACCGGGCCTACAAAATCCGCCAACATCACGAAACGTAGGCCGGGTCAGGCGGAGCCGCCACCCGGCAAAGATATCACCGCCGACGCTGCCAGACCCACAGCCCGGTAATCGCCAGCGCAAACAGTGCGCCAAACCCCACCCCGATTGCCACAACCGGCGCACCTGCTTTTACCGCCAGCGAGTAAATCCCCAGCATCAGCAGCATCGCCATGTTTTCGCCAAGGTTTTGCACCGCAATGGCGTTGCCAGCCCCGACGGTCTGCTTGCCGCGCTCCTGCAAAAGAGCGTTGAGCGGTACCACAAAGAAACCGCCTAATACGCCGATCAGTAACAACAGGGCATAGGCTGGCAATATGGCATGTTGCAGGGAGAAGAACAGAACGCCGACGCCGATCAGGATCCCCGCGGGCATGCAGCGCGCAACGGTTTCGAGCGTCACCAGTTTTGCCGCAGCCCCGGCCCCGACCACAATCCCGACGGCAACCATGGCATTCAGGTAGGTCGGCGTGGCGTTGTCTGTTATACCCAGCGCCACCGGCACCCACAGCACCAGCAGGAAACGCAGCGTAACGCCGGCCCCCCAGAACATGCTGGTGCCCATCAGCGAGAAGCGTGTTTCACCGTTACGCCAGAGTACGCGGCAGGCGTTAAAGAAGCTGCCGGTCATTGGCCCAAAGCGCCAGGATTGTCCCGGACGCGCCACGGCCAGTTTGGGGATAAACAGGTTGGCGATCACCGCGCCGCCGTACATCAGGGCACAGATGCCAAGCGCGGCGAGCACGTGCCAGTCTGCCAGCACGCCGCCCGCCACCGACCCCAGGAGAATAGCCGCAATGGTGGAGGACTCCATCAGGCCGTTGGCCTTCACCAGCTTATCGCCGGTGGTGAGCTCACCCAGAATGCCGTACTTCGCCGGGGAGTAAGCTGCCGCGCCAATGCCTACCAGCGTGTAGCCAACAAACGGGTTGATACCAAAGCAGATGCTTGCCGCGCCCAGAAGCTTAAGACTGTTGGCAAACATCATGACCCGACCTTTGGGGAAGCTGTCCGCCACCTGGCCAACAAACGGCGCAAATACAATGTAAGCACCCACAAACACCATCTGTAGGATCGGCTGGCTCCAGTCGGGATAAAACTCAGCTTTCAGCAACGCCAGCGTAGCAAACAGCAACGCGTTATCGCCGAACGCGGAAAGAAACTGGGCGGCGATAACCGCCATCATGCCTTTCGACCAGATTGAAGTGTTAGTGTGTACTGACTCACGCATTATGCTGTTCCGCCTCTTCAACCATGCCCTTCAGGGTCACAAAATCGGGTTTACCGCTGCCCAGCACCGGTAACTGTTTGAGGTAACGAATATCGCGGGGGACCGCCAGCTCGGGGATACCATGTTCGCGCGCATACCTGAGAAGCGCATCACGCTTCAGTTCACCGTCAGTAGTAAAGAGCACCAGCGCCTCGCCTTTACTGGCATCACTTTTCACCACGGTCGCATGCATTTTCTCCGCCGAGACTGCGGTCGCCAGCGTCTCGACCATTTCAAGAGAGACCATTTCCCCGGCGATCTTGGCGAAGCGTTTTGCACGTCCCTGGATCTGCACGAAGCCCTGATCGTCGAAGCGCACGATATCGCCCGTGTCGTACCAGCCCGTTTCAACCTCGCCATTGACGTTCTCGGCCGTCGGCGCCTCAAGCACGCCCGGGTTTTCCACACGCAGATAGCCGTTCATGACGTTCGCCCCTTTCAGCTGAAGACGTCCGCCGTCTTCAATACCCGGCACCGCCAGCAGACGCGCGTCCAGCCCCGGCAGAATGCGGCCAACCGTTCCCGGTTTTGCCGCCATCGGAACGTTGATGGAGACCACCGGCGCGCACTCCGTCACGCCATAGCCTTCCAGAATCCGCAGGCCAAACTTGTCCTGCCAGATCTGGCGCGTACTGTCCTGGAGTTTTTCCGCCCCCGCCACCACGTAGCGCACGCGGAAGAAATCATACGGGTTGGCGAAGCGCGCGTAGTTTCCGAGGAAGGTGGACGTCCCGAACAGCACCGTGCAGTTACGGTCATAAACCAGCTCCGGCACAATGCGGTAGTGCAGCGGGCTTGGGTAGAGGAACACCTCGGCACCGGTCAGCAGCGGCGTAAAGAGACCCACGGTCAAACCAAATGAGTGGAACAGCGGCAGCGCCGACATAAAGCGATCGTTGGCGGTAAAGTCAGCGATGGTTTTAATCTGTTCGACGTTTGCCAGAATGCTTTTGTGGCTATGAACCACACCTTTCGGGTTGCCTTCAGAGCCGGAGGTAAAGAGGATAATGGCATCATCCTCCGGCTGCTGCTTAACCTGCGCCAGACGCGGCATCAGCAGGTGCGCGAAAATCCACAGCTTGTCGGCGGTCGTGACGTCTGCTTTCAGATCTTCCAGGAACACCCAGCGCACCTGCGTCAGCTGTTCCGGCAGGTGCCACAGCTTGCCTTTATCCAGGAACTGGCGGGAGGTAAAGATGGTGTTGATTTGTGCTGCGGTAATCGCGCTGGAGAGCCCTTTCACGCCCGCCGTGTAGTTCATCATCGCCGGAATGCGGCCCCGGGAGACGGCACCAAAGATCACCGCC
>NZ_JABMCU010000109.1:0-14911 GCF_013179605.1 Enterobacter sp. CM29
ACGGTAAACCGCTGCCGTTCGGCGCAACGGTTACCACCGAGGACAAGGACAGCGAATTTATCGTCGGGAATGATGGCCAGACCTATCTCTCCGGTCTGCCACAGCAAGGGCATCTCCGCGTTTCCTGGGGACAGGAGGCAAACGAGCATTGCGTCGCTGACTATGTGCTCACGGATGAGAAAGCGAAAACCAGCATCATTAACGCTGCCGCGCAGTGTCACTGATCTCCCCTAAAGGCAAAACATTATGCAAATGATTAAACAGTGCTTTTTCTTACTGATTCTGGGAACCGCTGCGTTATTCATGCCGCATGCGAAGGCGACCTGCACCACGCCGGATCTCCCCAAAATGATCAACGTGGCATCCATTTCTGTCCCGACGACGCTGGCAGTTGGCGCAACTATCCCGGGTACAGAGCAGAGCGTTCATGTTGCCGGGCATTGCGATCAGAGTACCGACAGCGGCCTGGAGATTGTCTCCTGCTACTACGGCACCGGAGCGGAAATGCCAGGGCTCAGGGGGGTATACGAATCCGGCGTGCCGGGGATTGGCGTAGCATTGATGAATGATCACGGGCAGCGAATTAGCGGCGCTGGCGGCGTGCAGTGCGATTCCCGTGGAACGCCTGTCGGCTACGTCTCTACCGATGGAACACAGACTTTTAGCTTTGAAATAACGCTTGAGCTGGTTAAAACGAGTGACACCGTGACATCCGGTACGCTGGTGCAGTCTCAAACCGAATTTGGCATTGGCGTTTTCGGCCATGAAGGGATCGGCAACCCTAACCACATCGCCTATGCAGGTAATGTTATTCTTCATCAGGTCACCTGCTCCGTTTTACCGAAAAATCTCACCGTTAATTTGGGCGATTTTCCCGTCAGTGATTTCATCAGCGTAGGTTTTTTATCCAGCCCTGCTCAAAAATTTAATATCACCGTCAACTGTGACACAACCGTACAGCCTGAGCTAAAAATCACCAGCGCGAATGGATATGACACAGCATTTGAGGGGGTGATCAAACTCACGCAGCAGACCGGCATGGCTACAGGCGTCGGAGTAAGAATGCTATTTGATGACCATCTCGCCACCTTCGGTACCTATGTAAGTACCCAAAATCAGGCCGTAGCCAACGAAACGCTGGTGATCCCGTTTGAGGTTCGCTACGAGCAGGTCAGCAATGTAGTCACCCCCGGGCCAGCCAATACTGTGGCAACCATCACCCTCGCCTATAAGTGAACGTCATGAAAAAAACCGCATTGATTCTCGCGCTGGGGCTGATCGCCCAGGCCCACGCCGATGATATACAGATCCAGATGACGGGTAACATTTACGCCAACACGTGCGTCATTGACAGTGCCAGCCGCAACCTGACGGTGGACTTAGGCCAGGCGGCATCGGGTAGTTTTAAAGACGTGGGCGATACCGGCGAGTGGAAGGACTTTTCCCTTTCGGTGTCGCACTGCCCGGCCACGCTGGCGCTTGCCACCGCCTTTTTCTACGGTCAGGCCGACAGCACCCATCCCACCAAATTTGCCAATCTCGGTAGCGCAAAGGGGCTGGCACTGGAGCTGGCAGATCGTCAGGACAAGATACTGATTGCCCCGCAGGCCGCCTTTAACGCTGCCATAAACCCGTCAGACCACACGGCCACGTTCCCGCTGGCCGCACGCTATTACGCCACCTCGATGCCCATCTCTGCCGGCACGTTCAGCAGCGTGATCCAGGTGACCTTCACTTACCAGTAGGACCGCGCCCCTTAGCACGGAAGCTTTTTCGACGCCCGGCAGCCAGTTTTGTCGGGCGTTTTTTTACTTCCGGCACGTCCGGCTGCTCAATCGGGAAGATCGGCAGCGCATTCAGCAGCCGCTGGCCGTAGTTTTTGGTGAGCAGTCGTTTGTCATAAATCACCACCTCGCCCCAGCAGCCGTGGCTACGGATCAAGCGCCCGACCTGCTGAATCAGGTTAAACGACGCTGCAGGCAGGCTTTGCACTTCAAACGGATAACGGTTAAGGCTTTTCAGCCATTCGCCTTCGGTGATCACCACCGGGCTGTCGATGGGCGGGAAGGCGATTTTATGGATATGCACCTGCGTCAGGTAGTCGCCTTTCAAATCAAGCCCTTCCGCAAAGGACTGTAACCCCACCAGCACGCTGCGCTCGCCGTTATCAATGCGTTTACGGTGGGTTTCCACCAGCCGATAGCGCGGCTGATCGCCCTGCACCAGCAGGAGTAAGCGCAGATCCGTGACGTGCTCCAGGAAGCGTTGCATCGCCCGACCGCTGGCAAACAGCACCAGCATACCGGGGTATTTTTTACTCTCAACCTGCTCGCGGAAGTAGGCCGCCATTTCCGCAATATGCTGCTCTTCGTTATCGATAAGCGGCTCATAATTCATGCGCGGAATGACCAGCTTGCCCTGCTCACAGTGGTTGAACGGCGAGTCCAGGGCCACAAAGCGGTCGCCCGCTTTCTCTTTCAGGCCGCTCATCTCCTGCAACCTTGAGAAGCTGTTCAGGGAACGCAGAGTCGCTGACGTCACTACCACGTGCGGAACGCTGCGCCAGATCAGCTTTTCCAGCTGATCGGCCACGCGGATGCCCACGCAGTGGAAGAAGAGATGTCCCTGCCCGTCTCGTACTTCGCGGGTGGCCCACTTAGTCACCGGCGCGCCGGACGCCTGCGCCATCGAAGCCAGCCGCCAGAGTTTGCTCTGCGCTTCAAACATCCCCAGCGCACGATTCATTTGCAGCAGAATGCGGTGCAAACGCACCACGTCGTGAGTACCGGTTTTCTCGCTGAGATCGTTTAAGAACATCTCCGCCAGCCCGCGCAGCTTTTCCAGGTGCTTCGCCAGCTGCTGGCAAATCTCCATCACTTCCTGCGGCAACTCACCCATCGCAAAGCGGTGTTCCGCCTCCTGGGTGGCGGGGAGATACAGGTTAAGAATATTATTCAGCGAGGCGATGAGGCTGTACACCTCTTCACAGTGCTCGCTCAACCGCTCCGGAACCGCCAGCGGCGGCGTGGTTTTCGGACGGAACTGCTCCATGCAGGTTGCCACCAGTTTGCAGAACAGATCCAGTTGCAGGCGAAACCACGGGGCGGTAATTTCCGCGCTCATCTCCAGCGCATCTCGCGCCACGTCGGGCAGATGATGACCTTCATCGAGCACCAGCAGCAGGTTTTTGGGCTCCGGCAGGACCGCTTCACTCTCCAGTGCAGCCATGACCAGCGCGTGGTTGGCGACAACCACCTCCGCTTCCTGAATCTCACGCCGGGCGACAAAGAACGGGCACTCGCGATAGTAGTGACAGTTACGGTTCAGGCAGCTTGCTTTATCGGTGCTGAGCCTGCGCCACAGGTCGTCGCCGATCGCCTGGTTGGTGTGATCCCGCAGGCCGTCCCACTTGTAGCCGTCGAGATCGGCCTTCAGCTTTGCGCACTGCTCCTGCTCCGCCTTGTTGTTTGGCGTCAGCTCGTCATCAAGAAACGCGAGCAGATCCTGTTGGGAGGGTTCACTGCTGGCCAGAGCCGCCAGATTGCGCGGACAGACGTAGCGCCCGCGACCAAAGGCGGCGGTAAACCGTAAATCGGGGATAATTTTGCGCAGCAGCGGCAAATCTTTGCTGAAGATCTGATCCTGCAAGGCCACGTTAGCGGTACTGACCACCAGCGTTTTATCTTCTTCCCGCGCGATGGCAATGCCGGGAATAAGATACGACAGGGTTTTCCCGACGCCGGTCGGGGCTTCAATCGCCAGATGTCGCCCGTCGTCCCCGGCGAGCGTTTTTGCCACGTCGGCAATCATCTGCCGCTGCGGGGCTCGGGGAATAAAATCGGGGATCTGCTGTTGTAGCGCCTTATACCATGCGCCAATTTGCGCCTTGAGCGCAGCGGTTAAAGCCATCGGAAACCTGAAATACTGTATAAACAGCCACTATTGTGGCACTTTCTCTCCGCTGCCGCAAAAAGAAAAGCCCGGCTTTACGACCGGGCTTCCAGATTACTGCGGGTTAGCAGGCTTACGCGGGCGGCGTCGGCGCTGCCCCTCGCCTGCCGGTTTCCCTTCGCCGCTACGCCATGGGTTTTCACCGGCCGGTTTGCTGTCGTTATTACGACGCGGCGGTTTGCCCGAAGATTTCGGCGCGCCGCCTTCGGCACGACGCGGCTGCTGACCGCGACCACCGCCGCCCTGACCGCGCCCGCCACCCTGACGACCGTTCTGAATTGGCTCGGCTTTGATTGACGGGTCAACTTCATAGCCCGGGGTTTCAATGCGCGGGATCTCTTTCTTCAGCAGGCGTTCGATGTCGCGCAGCAGCTTGTGCTCATCCACGCAAACCAGAGAGAGCGCTTCCCCGGTTGCCGCCGCGCGTCCGGTACGGCCGATACGGTGAACGTAATCTTCCGGCACGTTTGGCAGCTCGTAGTTCACCACGTGCGGCAGCTCTTCGATATCCAGACCGCGTGCGGCGATGTCGGTTGCCACCAGCACGCGTATGTCGCCAGACTTGAAGTCTGCCAGCGCGCGGGTACGCGCGCCCTGGCTCTTGTTGCCGTGAATGGCCGCGCTGCGGATGCCATCTTTATTCAGCTGTTCCGCCAGGTGATTGGCGCCGTGCTTGGTGCGGGTAAAGACCAGCACCTGCTGCCAGTTGCCCTGGCCGATCATCTGGGAGAGCAGTTCCCGCTTGCGCTTCTTATCTACAAAATGCACGTGCTGCGTCACCTGCTCGGAGGCGGTGTTGCGGCGCGCGACTTCCACTTCCAGCGGGTTATGCAGCAGCTTTTCCGCCAGCGCCTTGATCTCGTCGGAGAAGGTCGCGGAGAAGAGCAGGTTCTGACGACGCGTCGGCAGCTTCGCCAGCACGCGGCGAATGTCGTGGATGAAGCCCATGTCGAGCATACGGTCGGCTTCGTCCAGCACCAGAATTTCGATGTTATCGAGCTTCACCGCGTTCTGGTGTTCGAGATCCAGCAGACGCCCCGGGGTTGCCACCAGCACGTCGACGCCGCCGCGCAGCTTCATCATCTGCGGGTTAATGCTTACCCCGCCGAAAACTACCAGCGAACGAATGTTGAGATAGCGGCTGTATTCACGCACGTTCTCACCAATCTGGGCCGCCAGCTCGCGGGTTGGGGTGAGGATCAGCGCACGCACCGGACGACGGCCTTTGGCGTGTGGCTGGTTTTTTACCAGCAGCTCCAGCAGCGGCAGGGTAAAGCCCGCGGTCTTACCAGTACCGGTCTGCGCGCTTGCCATCAGGTCACGGCCCTGCAAAACGGCCGGGATAGCCTGCTGCTGAATAGGGGTTGGCTCAACGTAGCCCTGCTCTGCGATGGCGCGCAGAATTTCCGGGTTCAGACCAAGGGAATCAAAAGACATAAAAACTCCGAACCGCCCCGACCATCACAGGTGTAGTTTTCAGGGAGATATAACGAATAGAAGGACAAAAACCACAATGTCGCGAAGGAGCGGAGTGTAGCAGCTTTTGTGACGTGGCGCATAAAATATCCCCGGCGATGACTCGACGTTTGCGCAAATCAGGCATAATCTTAATCAATCGATTGATTAATTTTTAATGCTGCTATGAATACAACCCCAACGACAACCAAAGGCGAACAGGCGAAAAGTCAGCTTATCGCCGCCGCGCTGGCGCAGTTTGGCGAGTATGGTCTGCATGCCACCACGCGGGATATCGCCGCGCAGGCCGGGCAGAATATTGCGGCCATTACCTACTATTTTGGCTCAAAAGAGGATCTATACCTCGCCTGCGCCCAGTGGACCGCGGATTTTATCGGCACCAGCTTTCGCCCGCACGTGGAAGAAGCCACCGCGCTGTTCAGCCAGCCAGAGCCGGACCGGGTTGCCATCCGCCAGCTGATCCTTAACGCCTGTCACAACATGATCCGCCTGCTGACGCACGACGATACGCTGAACCTGAGCAAATTTATCTCCCGCGAGCAGCTCTCCCCCACTGCCGCGTACCAGCTGGTACACGATCAGGTGATCGCCCCGATGCATAGCCATCTGACCCGGCTGATCGCCGCCTATACCGGACGGGACGCCAGCGATACGGACACCATTTTGCATACCCACGCCCTGCTGGGCGAAGTGCTCGCCTTCCGTCTGGGGCGTGAGACCATCCTGTTACGTACGGGCTGGACACAATTCGATGAGGATAAAGCCGCGCAAATTAGCCAGGTCATTACCTGTCACGTTGATCTGATCCTGCAAGGCTTAACGCAAAGGAGCCAGAAGTCATGAAAAAACCTGTCGCCATCATTCTGGTGGTTGTTGTCTTGCTTGCTGCGGGAACAGGCGGCTGGCTGTGGTATCAGAGCCAGCAGGATCGTGGCCTGACGCTGTACGGCAACGTGGATATCCGCACCGTGAACATGAGCTTCCGCGTCGGCGGACGGCTGGCCTCGCTGAGCGTTGACGAAGGCGATGCCATCAAAACCGGGCAGACGCTGGGGATGCTGGACAAAGCCCCGTTTGAAAACGCGTTGATGCAGGCAAAAGCGGGCGTCGCCGTCGCACAGGCGCAGTACGACCTGATGCTGGCGGGCTATCGTGATGAAGAGATCGCCCAGGCGGCCGCTGCCGTTAAGCAGGCAAAAGCCGCCTATGACTATGCGCAGAATTTCTATAACCGTCAGCAAGGCTTATGGAAAAGCCGCACTATTTCCGCCAACGACCTGGAAAACGCGCGCTCATCCCGCGACCAGGCGCAGGCGACGCTGAAATCTGCCCAGGATAAGTTAAGCCAGTACCGCACCGGTAACCGCGCGCAGGACATTGCCCAGGCGAAGGCCAGCCTTGAGCAGGCGCAGGCGCAGTTAGCCCAGGCGGAGCTGGATCTGCACGATACCACGTTAATCGCCCCGTCTGACGGTACGCTGATGACCCGCGCCGTGGAGCCGGGCAGCATGCTCAGCGCGGGCAGCACCGTGTTAACGCTCTCCTTAACCCGTCCGGTGTGGGTGCGCGCTTACATTGATGAGCCGAATCTTGGCCAGATGCAGCCGGGCCGCGAACTGCTGCTCTACACCGATGGTCGCCCGGACAAGCCGTATCACGGCAAAGTGGGCTTCGTCTCCCCAACGGCCGAGTTCACGCCAAAAACCGTTGAAACCCCGGATCTGCGTACCGACCTGGTGTATCGCCTGCGCATCATCGTCACCGATGCGGACAACGCGCTGCGTCAGGGCATGCCTGTTACCGTGACCTTAAACGACGGGGAACAACATGAATGATGCGGTTATCCAGCTCAATAATCTGGTCAAACGCTTCCCGGGAATGGCTAAACCGGCGGTCGCGCCGCTGAACTGTACGATTCAGAAAGGCTATGTGACCGGGCTGGTGGGGCCGGACGGCGCGGGTAAAACCACGCTGATGCGGATGCTGGCGGGATTGCTGAAGCCGGATGAAGGCAGCGCCAGCGTGCTTGGCCTCGATCCCATCAAAGACGACGCGGCGCTCCACGGCATACTCGGCTATATGCCGCAGAAGTTTGGTCTGTATGAAGATCTGACGGTAATGGAAAACCTCAACCTGTATGCCGATCTGCGCAGCGTTACCGGCGAAACCCGGCAGAAAACCTTCGAGCGTCTGCTGGCGTTTACCTCCCTCGGCCCGTTCACCGATCGGCTGGCGGGCAAACTTTCCGGCGGGATGAAGCAGAAGCTGGGGCTGGCCTGCACGCTGGTGGGCGAACCGAAGGTGCTGTTGCTGGATGAACCCGGCGTCGGCGTGGACCCGATTTCCCGCCGCGAGCTGTGGCAGATGGTGCACGAGCTGGCGGGTGACGGCATGCTGATCCTCTGGAGTACCTCTTACCTTGATGAAGCAGAGCAGTGCCGTGACGTGCTGCTGATGAACGAAGGCGAACTGCTCTATCAGGGCGAGCCCACCGAGCTGACGCAAACCATGGCCGGGCGCAGTTTTCTGCTACACAGCGCGCAGGAATCCAACCGCAAGCTGCTGCAACGGGTGCTGAAGCTGCCCCAGGTGAGCGACGGGATGATTCAGGGCCGTTCGGTGCGCGTGATCCTCAAAAAAGAGGCCACCGCCGACGATATCCGGCGTGCGCAGGGGATGCCTGAAATCGACATGACAGAGACCGCGCCGCGCTTTGAAGATGCGTTTATCGATCTGCTGGGCGGGGCGGGAACCTCAGAATCACCGCTTGGCGCCATTCTGCACACGGTGGAAGGCACGCCGGGCGAAACGGTCATTGAAGCGAAATCGCTCACCAAAAAATTCGGCGATTTCGCTGCCACCGATAACGTCAATTTTGCCGTGAAGCGCGGCGAGATATTTGGCCTGCTCGGGCCGAACGGTGCGGGGAAATCCACCACCTTTAAAATGATGTGCGGCCTGCTGGTACCGACCTCCGGCAAAGCGCTGGTGCTGAACATGGATCTCAAAGTCAGCTCCGGCAAGGCGCGCCAGCATCTGGGCTATATGGCGCAGAAGTTTTCGCTCTACGGCAACCTGACGGTGGAGCAAAATCTGCGATTTTTCTCCGGCGTCTACGGCCTGCGGGGACGGGCGCAGAACGAGAAAATCGGCCGCATGTGCGACGCCTTTGGCCTGACCGATATCGCCTCACACGCTACCGACGCGCTGCCGCTTGGCTTCAAACAGCGGCTGGCGCTGGCCTGTTCGTTGATGCACGAGCCCGATATCCTCTTTCTTGATGAACCTACGTCAGGCGTGGACCCCCTCACCCGCCGTGAATTCTGGTTGCATATCAATAGCATGGTGGAAAAAGGCGTGACCGTGATGGTCACCACCCACTTTATGGACGAGGCAGAGTACTGCGACCGCATCGGGCTGGTCTATCGCGGCAAGCTGATTGCCCACGGCACGCCGGACGACCTGAAAGCGCAGGCCGCCGACGACGCACAGCCGGACCCAACCATGGAGCAGGCGTTTATCACCCTCATCCACGACTGGGATAAGGAGAATCCTCATGCGCAGTAACGCCCTCTCCTGGCGCCGGGTGCGCGCCCTGTGCGTCAAAGAGACGCGGCAGATTGTGCGTGACCCCAGCAGCTGGCTGATTGCGGTGGTGATCCCCCTGCTGCTGCTGTTTATTTTTGGCTACGGGATTAACCTCGATTCCAGCAAGCTGCGGGTCGGGATCCTGCTGGAGCAGCAGAGCGAAGAGGCGCTGGACTTCACCCACGCCATGACCGGCTCGCCCTACATCGATGCCACCATCAGCGACAACCGGCAGGAACTGATCCAGAAAATGCAGGCCGGTAAAATTCGCGGTCTGATCGTCATCCCGGTCGATTTCGCCGCCAACATGGCACGCCCGGGCGCCGATGCGCCAATTCAGGTGATCACCGACGGCAGCGAACCGAACACCGCCAATTTCGTGGAGGGCTATGCGGAGGGGATCTGGCAGCTCTGGCAGATGCAGCGCGCCGAAGACCGGGGGGAGAAGTTTGAACCGCTGATTGACGTGCAGACGCGCTACTGGTTTAACCCCGCCGCCATCAGCCAGCATTTTATTATCCCGGGTGCAGTCACTATCATCATGACGGTGATTGGCGCGATCCTCACCTCGCTGGTGATCGCCCGCGAATGGGAGCGCGGCACCATGGAGGCGCTGCTCTCCACCGAAGTGACGCGCGTCGAGCTTTTGCTCTGCAAGCTGATCCCCTACTACTTCCTCGGCATGCTGGCGATGCTGCTCTGTATGCTGGTCTCGGTATTTATTCTTGGCGTGCCGTACCGCGGTTCGCTGGTGGTGCTGTTCTTTATTACCAGCCTGTTTTTACTCAGCACGCTGGGAATGGGGCTGCTGATCTCCACCATCACCCGCAACCAGTTTAACGCCGCGCAGGTGGCGCTTAATGCCGCCTTCCTGCCGTCGATTATGCTCTCCGGCTTTATCTTCCAGATTGACAGTATGCCAGCGGTGATCCGTGCCGTGACCTACATCATTCCGGCACGCTACTTTGTGAGCACCCTGCAAAGCCTGTTTCTGGCGGGGAACATCCCGGTAGTGCTGATTATCAACACCCTGTTTTTGCTGGCGTCGGCGGTGATGTTTATCGGGCTGACGTGGATGAAAACGAAAAGAAGATTAGATTAGCCATCGGATTTTGTAGGTCGGGAAAGCGCAAGCGCCACCCGACAGGAGGACGACGCGATGTTTCACCGTTTATGGACATTGATCCGCAAAGAGCTGCAATCCTTGCTGCGCGAGCCGCAGACCCGCGCCATTCTGGTGCTGCCGGTGCTGCTTCAGGTTGTACTGTTTCCGTTTGCCGCCACGCTGGAGGTCACCAACGCCACCATCGCCATTTACAACGAAGATAATGGCAAGCATTCCGTCGAGCTGACACAGCGTTTCGCCCGCGCCAAAGCCTTTACCCATGTCCTGCTGCTGCAAAGCCCGCAGGCGATCCAGCCCACCATCGACACGCAGAAAGCATTATTGCTGGTGCGCTTCCCGGCGGATTTCTCCCGCAATCTGGACACCTTCCAGACCGCGCCGATGCAGCTGATCCTCGACGGGCGTAACTCCAACAGTGCCCAGATAGCGGCGAACTATTTGCAGCAGGTAGTGAAGGACTACCAGCAGGAGCTGATGGCGGGCAAACCCAAACCCAACAACAGCGAGCTGGTGGTGCGCAACTGGTACAACCCGAATCTGGACTACAAGTGGTTTGTGGTGCCGTCGTTAATCGCCATGATCACCACTATTGGCGTGATGATTGTCACCTCGCTGTCCGTGGCACGCGAACGTGAGCAAGGTACGCTGGATCAGCTGCTTGTCTCGCCGCTCGCTACATGGCAGATATTTGTCGGCAAGGCGGTGCCGGCACTGATTGTCGCGACGTTCCAGGCGACCATCGTGCTGGGGGTGGGAATATGGGCGTACCAGATCCCGTTTGCCGGATCGCTGGCGCTGTTTTACTTCACGATGGTGATTTACGGCCTGTCGCTGGTGGGGTTTGGGCTGCTGATTTCCGCGCTCTGCTCAACGCAGCAGCAGGCGTTTATCGGGGTGTTTGTCTTTATGATGCCGGCGATTTTGCTTTCAGGGTACGTGTCGCCAGTGGAGAACATGCCGGTGTGGTTACAGGATCTGACATGGATAAACCCGATTCGTCACTTCACGGATATCACCAAGCAAATCTATCTGAAGGATGCGAGTCTGGATATTGTGTGGGGAAGTTTGTGGCCGCTACTGGTCATCGCGGCCACAACGGGCTCAGTGGCCTATGCGATGTTTAGACGAAACATCGCGTAGCTTTTTCTCTTTGGTGAGCAACGACACCACCGCAGGCCCTGCGAGGATAGCCAGACCCGCCAGGGCCAGCAGCAGGTTGTTTTGCAGCACGCGTGACAACAGCCACAGGACGATCATTGCCGCACCAAAATACCAGGTGGTGGTGAGCTCTTCGAGCACATCACCCACTTCACGCCAGCGCGCGTCGTGGTGACGCTGTAAAAACAGCATCGACAGCACGGTCACGCCGTAAACCACACATAACCCTAAGCCGACACGCACCAGCGTGCCGCTCATCCAGCCCATCACCAGTACGGCCACGACCAGTAAATGCAACATTATCTGCCAGCAACTCAAACCGGTTGCGACACGAACGCGTTGTTGCCACTTCATGGCTTCTCTCCTGAAGGATTTTTCTCTGCTAATTCAGACTACCGCACTTTACGGAAAATTCCGTAACGCCGCATCTTTTTGTGACGCCTACTACACTTTATTTTCATCGGGATAGTCACCCAGGAAGGTGTTTATGAGCAAAAGAACGCAGCATTTCTCGCTTAAGGTGCTGACGATAAATATTCATAAGGGCTTCACAGCATTTAACCGCCGCTTCATTTTACCGGAGCTGCGCGACGCGGTACGCACCGTCAGCGCCGATATTGTCTGCCTCCAGGAGGTCATGGGCGCGCACGAAGTGCACCCGATGCATTTCGAAAACTGGCCCGACACGCCCCATTACGAGTTTCTGGCGGATACCATGTGGAGCGATTACGCCTACGGGCGCAATGCGGTCTACCCGGAGGGGCATCACGGTAACGCAGTGCTGTCGCGTTTTCCTATCGAGCATTATGAGAACCGGGACGTCTCCGTTGGCGAGAGCGAAAAACGCGGGTTGTTATACTGCCGCATCACGCCACCGGCGCTCGATTTTCCCATTCATGTGGGCTGCGTTCATCTTGGCCTGCGTGAGGCCCACCGTCAGGCTCAGCTACAGATGCTGGCAGACTGGACCAATGCGCTGCCGGAGGGCGAGCCCGTGGTGGTGGCCGGTGATTTTAACGACTGGCGACAGCGGGCCAATCATCCGCTGAAGGTGAATGCGGGGCTGGAGGAGATTTTTACCCGCTCACGCGGTCGTCCCGCGCGGACGTTTCCGGTGCGCTTCCCCCTGCTGCGCCTTGACCGCATCTACGTAAAAAATGCCCACGCCAGCAGCCCGACGGCGCTGGCTTTACTCAACTGGCGACATCTCTCCGACCATGCCCCACTCAGCGCGGAGATCCACTTATGAAATGCACATGGCAGGAAGGTAACCGTATTACGCTGCTGGAAAATGGCGATAACTTTTATCCGGCGGTCTTTGAGGCGATTAGCCACGCACAGCAGAAAGTCTTTCTGGAAACGTTTATCTGGTTTGAAGACGACGTGGGCAGGCAGTTGCACAGCGCGCTGCTGCAAGCCGCTCGTCGCGGTATAAAAATCGAGGTCCTGCTCGACGGATATGGTTCGCCGGATCTCAGCGACGAATTTGTTAACGAGCTCACCGCCGCAGGGGTGGTATTCCGCTATTACGATCCCGGCCCGCGTCTGTTCGGGATGCGCACCAACCTGTTCCGCCGAATGCACCGCAAAATTGTGGTGGTGGACGAAACGGTGGCCTTCGTTGGCGGCATTAACTACTCCGCCGAGCATATGTCGGATTATGGTCCCGAAGCGAAACAGGACTACGCGATCCGTATCGAAGGGCCGGTGGTTCAGGACATCCAGCTGTTCGTGCTGGAAAACTTACCCGGCAAAGAGGCCGCTCGCCGCTGGTGGCGACGCCGCCATCGCCCGGAAGAGAACCGCAAGCCCGGCGAGGCGCAGGCGCTGTTCGTCTGGCGGGATAACGAGGAGCACCGGGACGATATCGAACGTCACTACCTGAAGATGCTGGCGAACGCGAAGCGCGAGGTGATTATCGCCAACGCCTATTTCTTCCCCGGTTACCGGATTTTGCACGCCATGCGCAACGCGGCCCGACGCGGCGTAAGCGTGAAGCTCATCGTCCAGGGTGAGCCCGATATGCCGATTGTGAAGGTGGGCGCGCGTCTGCTCTATCGCTATCTGGTCAAAAGCGGCGTGCAGATCTATGAATATCGCCGCCGCCCGCTGCACGGCAAAGTGGCCGTGATGGATGACCACTGGGCGACCGTTGGCTCAAGCAACCTCGATCCGCTGAGCTTATCGCTCAATCTGGAAGCGAACCTGATCATCCACGATCGCCAGTTTAATCAGACCCTGCGCGATAACCTTCAGGGTCTGATCAATAAAGACTGCGTGCGTGTGGATGAGTCCATGGTGCCGAAACGCAGCTGGTGGAACGTTGGCATCGGTGTGGTGGTGTTCCACTTCCTGCGCCACTTCCCGGCCATGGTGGGCTGGCTGCCCGCGCATACGCCGAAACTGGCGCTGGTGGATCCGCCAGTGCAACCCGAAATGGAAACCCAGGACCGCGTAGAGGCGGAAGATGGAGGGAAAACCTGATGTCGAAATCTCATCCTCGCTGGCGGCTGGCGAAAAAAATCCTGACCTGGCTGTTCTTCATTGCCGTCGCGGTCCTGCTGGTGGTGTATGCCCAAAAGGTCGACTGGGAAGAGGTGTGGAAGGTTATTCGCAACTACAACCGGACAGTCCTGCTGGGGGCGGTTGGCCTGGTGATTGTAAGCTACCTGATGTACGGCTGCTATGACCTGTTGGGACGCGCCTACTGCGGGCATAAGCTTGCCAAACGGCAGGTTATGCTGGTGTCATTCATCTGCTACGCCTTTAACCTGACGCTGAGCACCTGGGTGGGCGGGATTGGCATGCGCTATCGCCTGTACTCCCGCCTTGGCTTACCGGGCGGCACCATCACGCGTATTTTCTCGCTGAGTATCACCACCAACTGGCTGGGGTATATCCTGCTCGGCGGGGTGATCTTCACCATTGGCGTGGTGCAGCTGCCTGCGCACTGGTACATCGATGAGGCCACCCTGCGCATTCTGGGCATCGTACTGCTGCTGATCATCGCCGCCTACCTGTGGGCCTGCGCCTTTGCCAAACGTCGTCACATGACCATTAAAGGGCAGAAGCTGGTGCTGCCGTCATGGAAGTTTGCCGTCCTGCAAATGGTGGTTTCCAGCGCCAACTGGATGGCGATGGGGGCCATTATCTGGCTGCTGATTGGCGAAGATGTGAATTACTTCTTCGTGCTGGGCGTGCTGCTGGTAAGCAGTATTGCCGGGGTGATTGTGCATATTCCAGCGGGGATCGGCGTACTGGAAGCGGTGTTTATCGCGCTGCTTGCAGGGGAGCATGTGTCTCACGGGACGATTATCGCTGCCCTGCTCGCGTACCGCATGATCTACTACTTCCTGCCGCTGGCGCTGGCAACGATCTGTTATCTGGTGCTGGAGAGTCGGGCGAAGAAGCTGCGCGCCAAAAACGAGAAGGCGATGGCAAAATAAAAGCAAAACGGCAACTTCGTTGCCGTTTTTAGGGTTTGTTCCCTCTCCCTGTGGGCTGAGGGATCCCCAGTAATTTTTTTATGCAGAAGCAATAAAGTTGCTTTCTAAATGACTGAGGGCTGTCAGCGATGCCCTGGTCCGGCTGTAAATCGCTGAGGCGTTTGCC